>NZ_CAXAPG010000008.1:0-242081 GCF_963970585.1 Pseudomonas sp. RL_105y_Pfl2_101 | reverse complement strand
GAAAGAGACCAGATTGCGGTGTGTGAAGACGAAACGAACCGAAAGTTCGAGAGACTCAAAAGCAGCACACAAACTATCGCATACCCATTCGCTGGCACGTGACCGCAAGGCACGCACCGGCTACCGAATTTCTTGACGACCATAGAGCATTGGAACCACCTGATCCCATCCCGAACTCAGCAGTGAAACGATGCATCGCCGATGGTAGTGTGGGGTTTCCCCATGTGAGAGTAGGTCATCGTCAAGATTAAATTCCGAAACCCCTATCTGCTGACGCAGGTAGGGGTTTTGTTTTGCCCGCGGGAAAGTCATTTGTGTTTCTATGCAACTGTCTTGCGCATGGCTATCATGCGGGCCTCATTATCAGGGCGCAGTCCGCATGCTCACGTTGCTAAAACTTCTGAAGGATGGTCGCTTTCACTCAGGGCAGGCGCTGGGTGTTGCGCTGGGTATCAGTCGTAGTGCTGTATGGAAGCAATTGCAGCACTTGGAAGCAGAAATAGGGCTGTCTGTTCATAAGGTTCGAGGTAAGGGGTATCAGTTGGCTAAGCCTCTGGTGCTTTTGGATGCTGCAGAGATTCACGCAAAAGGCCTTCAAGAGTGGCCTGTCCATATCTTTGACGCTATTGACTCCACCAACGCCGAGGCGCTGCGTTTGATCGAGCGTGGGGCGGCGGCGCCGTTTATGGTTTTGGCTGAGCGACAGATCGCCGGTCGTGGGCGTCGTGGCCGTAAGTGGGTCAGTCCGTTTGCCGAAAACCTCTACCACAGCCTAGTGCTGCGCATTGACGGTGGCATGCGACAGATCGAAGGGCTGAGCTTGGTCGTCGGACTTGCTGTCATGCATGCCCTACGTGATATGGGGATCGCTGACGCGGGGCTGAAATGGCCTAATGATGTCCTAGTGGGAGAAAAAAAGATCGCCGGCATTTTGCTTGAGTTGGTAGGGGATCCGGCGGACGTTTGCCATGTTGTCCTGGGCGTTGGGATTAACGTGAATATGCAATCGACTGACGAGGTCGATCAGCAATGGACATCCATGTGTCTTGAGGCGGGAAGGGATTTTGATCGAAATGAGTTGGTGGCGCGATTGGTGGCGAAGCTTCAGCACTATCTGAGGCTTCATCACGCATCGGGGTTTGCCGCAATACAGTCGGAGTGGGAGCAATACCATCTTTGGCAGGGCAGGACTGTCTCCCTGATTGCCGGTGTTAATAAAATTGACGGCATTGTGCTGGGCATTGATCACCAGGGTGCGCTGCGTTTGAAGGTAGAGGGTGTGGAAAAAAACTTTAACGGTGGTGAGCTCAGTCTGAGGTTGCGTAATGATTCTTGAGCTTGACTGCGGCAATAGCTTTATCAAATGGCGTGTTCTTTGTGCTGACGGGGTGACGCCGGTTGAAGGTGGCGTGGTCAGCTCTGATAGCGATTTGCTGGTGAGCCTGAATAATGCCGAGAAGTTCCAGCTCAAGAAATGTCGCCTTGTTAGCGTGAGGACCCTGGAGGAGACAGATTCATTGGTTGCCTCTCTGGTTGATATGTTTGGGCTGTTGGTTACCCGAGCTGTGCCTGCCCGAGAAATGGCGGGGGTGAAAAACGGCTATCAGGATCACGAGCGGCTGGGGCTTGATCGATGGCTGGCCCTGCTTGGTGGGTTCCATCTTGCTTCAGGCGCGTGCCTGGTCCTTGATTTTGGTACTGCCATTACGGCTGATTTTGTGGCTGGGGACGGTGTGCATCTCGGCGGATTTATTTGTCCGGGGATGCCTTTGATGCGTAACCAGTTGCGTACTCATACGCGAAGAATTCGCTATGACGATATGGCGGCCGAGCGAGCTCATGAGAGTCTCGCTCCGGGTCGGACAACTGTCGAAGCGGTCGAGCGCGGTTGCATGTTGATGCTCAGAGGGTTTGTCCTGACTCAGCTTGAATTGGCGCAGCAATATTGGGGAAGGGATTTCGTGGTGTTTCTCACTGGTGGGGACGCCAACCTGGTTTCCGGGGTGGTTCCTGATGCCAAGGTAGTGCCCGACCTGGTTTTTGTCGGTTTGGCGATGGCCTGTCCTTTGTCTTGAGGTTTCTATGCGGTGGTTGTTTCTGTTGTTGCTGGTTTTGAATGTCTTCTACTACATCTGGCATCAGCAGGAGGCGCCGCTTCGCGCCAAGGATGTGACTCCACTGAGTTTGTACCGCGGTTCGCAGCAGGATATTCACCTTTTGAGCGAAACAGCGGATGCGCTTGTTGGGCGTGACCTGGGTAAAACCGGTGAAGCGCAAAAGACCTGTGTTTACTTGGGTGGTTTTGTTCGTCCGGAGCTGGCTAGGCAGTTGGAGCGGCGATTGGCTGTCTCGGGCATCGTAGGTCATTCTGCTGCATCGAACTCGCCAAATCTCCCTGAGGGTGGGGGATTCTGGGTTCAGGTTTCTCAGGAAAGTGCGGGAAAGGTGAATGAAACGCTGCTGCAAAACCTTTCTAAAGAATTCAATGAGTTAAAACATAAAATAATGCCATGCGAAGGGGTTGCACCTGCTGGATAGTTTGCATAGAATGGCGCCCGCTTCGCAGCGAAGACCTTTAAAGGTTAGCGATACGAAGCGACGTCAACGCAGCTAACCTCAGGTTTTTAATGAGAAAATGCTTGACAGAAGGCTGGCATGATATAGAATGCCGGCTCGCTTAGGAGGGGTTCCCGAGCGGCCAAAGGGATCAGACTGTAAATCTGACGTCTACGACTTCGAAGGTTCGAATCCTTCCCCCTCCACCATTTTTAGCGTGAGCTGCAAGCTCCGCGGGTATAGTTTAGTGGTAGAACCTCAGCCTTCCAAGCTGATGATGCGGGTTCGATTCCCGCTACCCGCTCCAAGTTTGCAGGTTGTGCAAAGTGTTTCGCTCTTGTAGCTCAGTTGGTAGAGCACACCCTTGGTAAGGGTGAGGTCAGCGGTTCAAATCCGCTCAAGAGCTCCATATAACAAGGCAGATATGAAAATATCTGCCTTTGTTTTAATGGTTTGTGTGACTCGCTAAATTCTTCTCCTAGGGGTGATTTCGATGGCTAAGGAAAAGTTCGAACGTAACAAGCCGCACGTCAACGTCGGTACCATTGGTCACGTTGACCACGGTAAAACCACGTTGACCGCTGCTCTGACCCGTGTCTGCTCCGAGGTTTTCGGTTCGGCCAAGGTTGACTTCGACAAGATCGATAGCGCCCCGGAAGAGAAAGCTCGCGGTATCACCATCAACACCGCTCACGTTGAGTACGATTCGTCTGTGCGTCACTACGCACATGTTGACTGTCCAGGTCACGCCGACTACGTAAAAAACATGATCACCGGTGCTGCCCAGATGGACGGCGCGATCCTGGTTTGTTCGGCTGCTGATGGTCCGATGCCGCAAACTCGTGAGCACATCCTGCTGTCCCGTCAGGTGGGCGTTCCGTACATCGTTGTCTTCCTGAACAAGGCAGACATGGTTGACGATGCCGAGCTGTTGGAGCTGGTTGAGATGGAGGTGCGCGACCTGCTGAGCACTTACGACTTCCCAGGTGATGACACTCCAATCATCATCGGTTCGGCTCTGATGGCTCTGAACGGCCAAGACGACAACGAAATGGGCACCACCGCTGTTAAGAAGTTGGTGGAAACTCTGGATAGCTACATTCCAGAGCCAGAGCGTGCTATCGACAAGCCGTTCCTGATGCCAATCGAAGACGTGTTCTCGATCTCTGGTCGCGGTACTGTTGTGACTGGTCGTGTTGAGCGTGGCATCGTCCGCATTCAGGAAGAAGTTGAGATTGTCGGTCTGCGCGATACTCAGAAAACTACCTGCACCGGCGTTGAAATGTTCCGCAAGCTGCTTGACGAAGGTCGTGCTGGCGAGAACTGCGGCGTGCTGCTGCGTGGCACCAAGCGTGACGACGTTGAGCGTGGCCAGGTTCTGGTCAAGCCAGGCACCGTCAAGCCGCACACCAAGTTCACTGCAGAAGTTTACGTTCTGAGCAAGGAAGAAGGCGGTCGTCATACTCCGTTCTTCAAAGGCTACCGTCCACAGTTCTACTTCCGTACAACTGACGTGACTGGTAACTGCGAGCTGCCAGAAGGCGTTGAAATGGTAATGCCAGGTGACAACATTCAGATGACTGTTACCCTGATCAAGACCATCGCGATGGAAGACGGTCTGCGTTTCGCTATCCGTGAAGGCGGTCGTACCGTCGGCGCTGGCGTCGTAGCCAAAGTCATCGAGTAAACAGTTGTAATGTCTTTTTCGGGCCGGCATAATGGTCGGCCTGATTTTGTTTTAGGTCAGTAGCTCAATTGGCAGAGCGACGGTCTCCAAAACCGTAGGTTGGGGGTTCGATTCCCTCCTGACCTGCCAGATTCACTCAGTGTGTCTGGCTTTCTTTTCACAGGATCTTCATAGATGACTCCTAAAGCTGAAGCTCAAGGCTCTCGCTTCGATCTGCTCAAGTGGCTAGTGGTAGTCGCTTTGGTGGTTGTTGGCGTTGTTGGCAATCAGTATTATTCTGCTTCGCCGATCCTGTACCGTGTACTTGCATTGCTTGCCATTGCCGCTGCTGCTGCCTTTGTAGGCCTGCAGACGGCCAAGGGCAAGTCTTTCTTTGTACTCGCTAAGGAAGCTCGCACTGAGATTCGTAAAGTCGTATGGCCGACTCGCCAAGAAACCACGCAGACCACGTTGATCGTTGTGGCTGTTGTTCTGGTAATGGCGTTGCTGTTGTGGGGGCTTGATTCCCTGCTCGGCTGGCTTGTTTCCTTGATTGTTGGCTAAGGGTGTCCCGTGGCTAAGCGTTGGTACGTTGTGCATGCTTACTCGGGTTATGAGAAGCATGTTATGCGCTCGCTGGTAGAGCGCGTAAAGCTGGCTGGCATGGAAGATGGCTTTGGCGAGATTCTGGTCCCCACTGAAGAAGTGGTTGAGATGCGTAATGGCCAGAAGCGCAAAAGTGAGCGTAAGTTCTTTCCAGGCTATGTGCTGGTACAGATGGATATGAATGAAGGGACTTGGCACTTGGTCAAGGATACCCCTCGGGTGATGGGCTTCATTGGCGGTACCGCCGACAAGCCTGCGCCGATCACGGATAAAGAGGCAGAAGCGATTCTGCGTCGCGTCGCTGATGGTAGCGACAAGCCGAAGCCGAAGACATTGTTTGAGCCAGGTGAGGTTGTACGCGTCACCGACGGTCCATTCGCTGATTTCAATGGCACGGTTGAAGAGGTTAACTACGAAAAGAGCCGGATCCAAGTGGCAGTGCTCATTTTCGGTCGCTCTACTCCGGTAGAGCTAGAGTTCAGTCAGGTCGAAAAGGTCTGATTGAACAGGCATCCCAACCCCGCAGCCCAAGGCTGTGGGGTTTTGTCGTCACTGGGATAAACGCGCAAGTAACCGGGGAGCCTTTCGAGGCGTTCGAACCCGTAATTGGAGTGCCTCATGGCCAAAAAAATTACCGCTTACATCAAGCTGCAAGTGAAGGCCGCTCAGGCTAACCCAAGCCCACCTGTTGGTCCTGCCCTGGGTCAGCACGGCGTGAACATCATGGAGTTCTGCAAGGCCTTCAACGCCCGTACTCAGGGTCTTGAGCCAGGTCTGCCGACTCCAGTGATCATCACTGTCTACAGCGACCGTAGCTTCACTTTTGAAACAAAAAGCACCCCAGCTTCGGTTCTGCTGAAGAAGGCTGCAGGTTTGACCAGCGGTTCCGCTCGTCCAAACACCGTTAAGGTTGGCACCGTTACCCGTGCTCAGCTGGAAGAAATCGCGAAAACCAAAAACGCGGATCTGACTGCAGCTGATATGGATGCAGCCGTGCGTACTATCGCCGGTTCTGCTCGTAGCATGGGCCTTAACGTGGAGGGTGTGTAATGGCTAAGCTGACCAAGCGTCAAAAGGCTATCGCCGGCAAAATCGAAGCAGGCAAGGCCTACAACTTTGTAGACGCCGCCGCTCTGCTGGCTGAGCTGTCGACTGTCAAGTTCAGCGAGTCGTTCGACGTTGCTGTAAACCTGGGCGTTGACCCGCGTAAATCCGACCAGGTCGTTCGTAGCGCTACCGTGCTGCCGCACGGCACTGGCAAGACCGTTCGTGTAGCTGTCTTCACCCAGGGCCCGGCGGCTGAAGCTGCTCTGGCCGCTGGCGCTGATCGCGTAGGCATGGACGATCTGGCTGCTGAAATGAAGGGCGGCGACCTGAACTATGACGTAGTGATCGCATCCCCGGATGCCATGCGCGTTGTAGGTCAGCTGGGTCAGATCCTTGGTCCACGTGGTCTGATGCCTAACCCTAAAGTCGGCACCGTAACGCCAGACGTAGCCACCGCGGTTAAAAACGCCAAGGCTGGTCAGGTTCGTTATCGCACCGACAAAAACGGCATCATCCACACTTCCGTTGGCAAGATCGGCTTCGACGCCGTCAAGCTGAAGGAAAACGTTGAAGCCCTGATCGCTGATCTGAAGCGTATCAAGCCAGCTTCTTCGAAAGGTATCTACGTCAAGCGCGTTACCCTGAGCACCACTATGGGGCCAGGCCTGGTCATCGATCAGAGCTCGCTCGACGCGTAAGACTCAGGTTGGCGCAAGTAATTGCGCCAACCAAAAAATTGGGGTCCCTGCCTGGCGGGGGCTGTCCAAGACCGTAGGCGACGCAAGTCTTAAACCACAAGCCTACGCAGATGGTGCTCCCGGTTCCTTACCGAATCAGACACCAAAACGACATTCGGTTTCGACCGGATGAAACGGTAACAAGCAGGAGTTAAACCCGTGGCAATTAAACTCGAAGACAAGAAGGCCATCGTCGCTGAAGTCAACGAGGCTGCCAAAGCTGCTCTGTCCGCTGTCGTGGCTGATGCCCGTGGCGTAACAGTAGGCGCTATGACCGGACTCCGTAAAGAGGCTCGTGAAGCTGGCGTTTACGTACGTGTTGTACGTAACACCCTGCTCAAACGCGCTGTTGCTGACACTGAATACAGTGTCCTCAACGACGTGTTCACCGGCCCGACCTTGATCGCGTTCTCCACCCAACATCCTGGCGCTGCTGCCCGTTTGTTCAAGGAGTTCGCCAAAGGTCAGGACAAGTTCGAGATTAAGGCAGCTGCGTTCGAGGGCAAGTTCCTCGCAGCTAACCAGATCGACGTACTGGCAACTCTGCCGACCCGTGACGAAGCAATTTCTCAGCTGATGAGCGTGATTCAAGGCGCAACCAGCAAATTGGCTCGTACTCTGGCGGCACTGCGCGACCAGAAAGAAGCTGCCGCAGCCTAAGGCTCGACACTCCTTTTCGCGTTTTTTGTTTATTTCGATGGTCGCGTAGGCCGTCCCCCAATCCAGGAATTTAGAGTCATGTCTATCTCTCAAAACGATATCCTCGAAGCCGTTGGCAACATGTCCGTAATGGAAGTTGTTGAGCTGATCAAAGCTTTCGAAGAAAAATTCGGTGTTACCGCTGCTGCTGCTTCCGCTGGTCCAGCTGTTGCTGCTGCCGTTGCTGAAGAGCAAACCGAGTTCAACGTCATGCTGACCGAAGCTGGCGAGAAGAAAGTAAACGTGATCAAGGCAGTACGTGAACTGACCGGTCTGGGCCTGAAAGAAGCCAAGGCTGTAGTTGACGGCGCTCCTGCCATGGTTCTGGAAGCTGTTGCCAAAGATGCAGCTGACAAAGCCAAGGCCGCTCTGGAAGAAGCAGGCGCTAAAGTCGAGCTGAAGTAAGCATCGACTTTGCGTCTCCAGCCCGAGCGTTAAGCGACAGGCTGATGGCTGGTGGCTCTTGCCACCGGCCTTTTTCCGTTATTGGCAGCCGACTGGGTCGGTGCCGATAGCGAGCTGTAACCACCCGATGTGGTGGCGCAAACCATGGGGTTTGCACGATTTTCTGGCTGCTCCCGTCGGGAGGGGCCAAACAAGCAGGTGACCAAGCTGGGGAACGCTGATGGCTTACTCATATACTGAGAAAAAACGTATCCGCAAGGACTTTAGCAAGTTGCCGGACGTCATGGATGTGCCGTACCTCCTGGCCATCCAGCTGGATTCGTATCGTGAATTCTTGCAAGCGGGAGCGACTAAAGATCAGTTCCGCGACGTGGGCCTGCATGCGGCCTTCAAATCCGTTTTCCCGATCATCAGCTACTCCGGCAATGCTGCGCTGGAGTACGTCGGTTATCGCCTGGGCGAACCGGCATTTGATGTCAAAGAATGCGTATTGCGCGGTGTTACTTACGCCGTACCTTTGCGGGTAAAAGTGCGCCTGATCATTTTCGACAAAGAATCGTCGAACAAAGCGATCAAGGACATCAAAGAGCAAGAAGTCTACATGGGTGAAATCCCCCTGATGACTGAGAACGGTACCTTCGTAATCAATGGTACCGAGCGTGTAATCGTTTCCCAGCTGCACCGTTCTCCGGGCGTGTTCTTCGACCACGACCGTGGCAAGACGCACAGCTCCGGCAAACTGCTTTACTCCGCGCGCATCATTCCTTACCGCGGTTCGTGGTTGGACTTCGAGTTCGACCCGAAAGACTGCGTATTCGTGCGTATCGACCGTCGTCGCAAGCTGCCTGCATCGGTACTGCTGCGTGCGCTCGGCTATACCACCGAAGAAGTGCTGGACGCGTTCTACACCACCAACGTCTTCCATGTGCAGGGTGAAAACCTCAGCCTGGAACTGGTGCCTCAGCGCCTGCGCGGTGAAATCGCTGTCCTCGACATCCAGGATGACAAAGGCAAGGTTATTGTCGAGCAGGGTCGTCGTATCACTGCTCGCCACATCAACCAGCTGGAGAAAGCCGGGATCAAAGAGCTGCAGGTGCCTCTGGACTACGTCCTGGGTCGTACCACGGCCAAGGTCATCGTGCATCCGGCCACCGGCGAAATCCTGGCAGAGTGCAACACCGAGTTGAACACCGAGATCCTGGCAAAAATCGCCAAGGCCCAGGTCGTTCGCATCGAGACGCTGTACACCAACGACATCGACTGCGGTCCGTTCATCTCCGACACGCTGAAGATCGACTCCACCGGCAACCAGTTGGAAGCCCTGGTCGAAATCTATCGCATGATGCGTCCTGGCGAGCCGCCAACCAAGGATGCCGCCGAGACCCTGTTCAACAACCTGTTCTTCAGCCCTGAGCGCTATGACCTGTCTGCGGTCGGTCGGATGAAGTTCAACCGTCGTATCGGTCGTACCGAAATCGAAGGTTCGGGTGTACTGAACAAGGACGACATCGTTGCCGTCCTCAAGACCCTGGTCGACATCCGTAACGGCAAGGGCATCGTCGATGACATCGACCACCTGGGTAACCGTCGTGTTCGCTGTGTCGGCGAAATGGCCGAGAACCAGTTCCGTGTTGGCCTGGTGCGCGTAGAGCGTGCGGTCAAGGAACGCCTGTCGATGGCTGAAAGCGAAGGCCTGATGCCGCAAGACCTGATCAATGCCAAGCCTGTGGCTGCGGCGGTGAAGGAGTTCTTCGGTTCGAGCCAGCTGTCCCAGTTCATGGACCAGAACAACCCGCTGTCCGAGATCACGCACAAGCGTCGTGTCTCCGCACTCGGCCCGGGCGGTCTGACCCGTGAACGTGCAGGCTTCGAAGTTCGTGACGTACACCCGACTCACTACGGTCGTGTATGCCCGATCGAAACGCCGGAAGGTCCGAACATCGGTCTGATCAACTCCCTGGCTGCCTATGCGCGTACCAACCAATACGGCTTCCTCGAGAGCCCGTACCGCGTGGTGAAAGACGCCTTGGTTACCGACGAGATCGTGTTCCTGTCCGCCATCGAAGAAGCTGATCACGTGATCGCCCAGGCTTCGGCCACGATGAACGACAAGAAGGTCCTGGTCGACGAGCTGGTAGCTGTTCGTCACTTGAACGAGTTCACCGTCAAGGCGCCGGAAGACGTCACCTTGATGGACGTATCGCCCAAGCAGGTAGTTTCGGTTGCAGCGTCGCTGATCCCGTTCCTCGAGCACGACGACGCCAACCGTGCGTTGATGGGTTCGAACATGCAGCGTCAAGCTGTACCAACCCTGCGTGCCGACAAGCCGCTGGTAGGTACCGGCATGGAGCGTAACGTTGCCCGTGACTCCGGCGTTTGCGTCGTGGCTCGTCGTGGTGGTGTGATCGACTCTGTTGACGCAAGCCGTATCGTGGTTCGTGTTGCCGATGACGAAGTTGAAACTGGCGAAGCCGGTGTCGACATTTACAACCTGACCAAATACACCCGCTCCAACCAGAACACCTGCATCAACCAGCGTCCGCTGGTGAGCAAGGGTGATCGGGTTCAGCGCAGCGACATCATGGCCGACGGTCCGTCCACCGATATGGGTGAACTGGCGTTGGGTCAGAACATGCGCATCGCGTTCATGGCATGGAACGGCTTCAACTTCGAAGACTCCATCTGCCTGTCCGAGCGTGTGGTTCAGGAAGACCGCTTCACCACGATCCACATCCAGGAACTGACCTGTGTGGCCCGTGACACCAAGCTTGGCCCAGAGGAAATCACTGCGGACATCCCTAACGTGGGTGAAGCTGCACTGAACAAACTGGACGAAGCCGGTATCGTTTACGTAGGTGCTGAAGTAGGTGCAGGCGACATCCTGGTGGGCAAGGTCACTCCGAAAGGCGAGACCCAGCTGACTCCGGAAGAAAAACTGCTGCGTGCCATCTTCGGTGAAAAAGCCAGCGACGTTAAAGACACCTCCCTGCGCGTGCCTACCGGCACCAAGGGTACCGTCATCGACGTACAGGTCTTCACTCGCGACGGCGTTGAGCGTGATGCTCGTGCACTGTCGATCGAGAAGACTCAACTCGACGAGATCCGCAAGGACCTGAACGAAGAGTTCCGTATCGTCGAAGGCGCAACTTTCGAGCGTCTGCGCTCCGCTCTGGTCGGCCACAAAGCCGAAGGCGGCGCCGGCCTGAAGAAAGGTCAGGAAATCACCGACGAAGTTCTCGACGGTCTTGAGCATGGCCAGTGGTTCAAACTGCGCATGGCTGAAGATGCTCTGAACGAGCAGCTCGAGAAGGCCCAGGCCTATATCGTTGATCGCCGCCGTCTGCTGGATGACAAGTTCGAAGACAAGAAGCGCAAACTGCAGCAGGGCGATGACCTGGCTCCAGGCGTGCTGAAAATCGTCAAGGTTTACCTGGCAATCCGTCGCCGCATCCAGCCGGGCGACAAGATGGCCGGTCGTCACGGTAACAAAGGTGTGGTCTCCGTGATCATGCCGGTTGAAGACATGCCGCACGATGCCAATGGCACCCCGGTCGATGTGGTCCTCAACCCGTTGGGCGTACCTTCGCGTATGAACGTTGGGCAGATCCTTGAAACCCACCTGGGCCTTGCGGCCAAAGGCTTGGGCGAGAAGATCAACCGCATGATCGAAGAGCAGCGCAAGGTCGCTGACCTGCGTAAGTTCCTGCACGAGATCTACAACGAGATCGGCGGTCGCAACGAAGAGCTGGACACCTTCTCCGACCAGGAAATCCTGGATCTGGCGAAGAACCTGCGCGGCGGCGTTCCAATGGCTACTCCGGTGTTCGACGGTGCCAAGGAAAGCGAAATCAAGGCCATGCTGAAACTGGCAGACCTGCCAGAAAGCGGCCAGATGCAGCTGTTCGACGGCCGTACCGGCAACAAGTTCGAGCGCCCGGTTACCGTTGGCTACATGTACATGCTGAAGCTGAACCACTTGGTAGACGACAAGATGCACGCTCGTTCTACCGGTTCTTACAGCCTGGTTACCCAGCAGCCGCTGGGTGGTAAGGCGCAGTTCGGTGGTCAGCGTTTCGGGGAGATGGAGGTCTGGGCACTGGAAGCGTACGGTGCTGCATACACTCTGCAAGAAATGCTCACAGTGAAGTCGGACGATGTGAACGGCCGGACCAAGATGTACAAAAACATCGTGGACGGCGATCACCGTATGGAGCCGGGCATGCCCGAGTCTTTCAACGTGTTGATCAAGGAAATTCGTTCCCTCGGCATCGATATCGATCTGGAAACCGAATAACACGTGACGCGAATCGAGAGCGGGGCTGTTTTGCCCGCTCTCTGCTCCGCCAGGAGGAAAGGCCTTGAAAGACCTACTGAATTTGCTGAAAAACCAGGGTCAAGTCGAAGAGTTCGACGCCATCCGCATTGGATTGGCCTCGCCTGAGATGATCCGTTCGTGGTCGTTCGGTGAAGTTAAAAAGCCGGAAACCATCAACTACCGTACGTTCAAACCTGAGCGTGACGGCCTGTTCTGCGCCAAGATCTTTGGCCCGGTCAAGGATTACGAGTGCCTGTGCGGTAAGTACAAGCGCTTGAAGCACCGTGGCGTGATCTGCGAGAAGTGCGGCGTTGAAGTCGCGCTGGCAAAAGTTCGTCGTGAGCGCATGGCGCACATCGAGCTGGCCTCGCCAGTTGCCCACATCTGGTTCCTGAAATCGCTGCCGTCCCGTATCGGCCTGCTGATGGACATGACCCTGCGTGATATCGAACGTGTTCTCTACTTCGAGAGCTATGTCGTTATCGATCCAGGCATGACCACCCTTGAAAAAGGTCAGCTGCTCAACGACGAGCAGTACTTCGAAGCGCTGGAAGAGTTCGGCGACGATTTTGATGCCCGCATGGGTGCCGAAGCTGTCCGCGAACTGCTGCACGCTATCGACCTGGAGCACGAGATTGGCCGTCTGCGCGAAGAAATTCCGCAAACCAACTCCGAAACCAAAATCAAGAAGCTGTCCAAGCGTCTGAAGTTGATGGAAGCCTTCCAGGGTTCCGGCAACCTGCCAGAGTGGATGGTACTGACTGTTCTGCCGGTTCTGCCGCCAGACTTGCGTCCACTGGTTCCGCTCGATGGCGGTCGTTTCGCGACGTCCGACCTCAACGATCTGTATCGTCGAGTGATCAACCGTAACAACCGCTTGAAGCGTCTGCTCGATCTGTCCGCTCCGGACATCATTGTGCGCAACGAAAAGCGTATGTTGCAGGAAGCGGTCGACGCACTGCTCGACAACGGTCGTCGTGGTCGCGCTATCACCGGTTCCAACAAGCGTCCTCTGAAATCCCTGGCTGACATGATCAAGGGTAAGCAGGGTCGTTTCCGTCAGAACTTGCTCGGTAAGCGTGTTGACTACTCCGGTCGTTCGGTCATTACCGTAGGCCCGACCCTGCGTCTGCATCAGTGCGGTCTGCCAAAGAAAATGGCCCTGGAGCTGTTCAAACCGTTCATTTTCGGCAAGCTGGAAATGCGTGGTCTTGCGACCACCATCAAAGCGGCCAAGAAAATGGTCGAGCGCGAACTGCCAGAGGTCTGGGACGTTCTCGCTGAAGTCATTCGCGAACACCCGGTCCTGCTCAACCGTGCGCCGACCCTCCACCGTCTGGGTATCCAGGCGTTTGAACCAGTACTGATCGAAGGTAAGGCTATCCAGCTGCACCCGTTGGTCTGTGCTGCGTACAACGCCGACTTCGACGGCGACCAGATGGCCGTGCACGTACCGCTGACACTGGAAGCCCAGTTGGAAGCGCGTGCGTTGATGATGTCGACCAACAACATCCTGTCGCCAGCTAACGGTGAGCCAATCATCGTTCCGTCGCAGGACGTTGTATTGGGTCTGTACTACATGACGCGTGAAGCGATCAACGCCAAGGGCGAAGGTCGTGTGTTCGCGGATCTGCAGGAAGTTGACCGTGTGTTCCGTGCCGGCGAAGCCGCACTGCACGCCAAGGTCAAGGTGCGGATCAACGAAACCGTGAACGATCGTGACGGCGGCAGCGTGACCAACACTCGTATCGTCGACACCACTGTCGGCCGCGCGCTGTTGTTCCAGGTTGTGCCAAAAGGCCTGTCCTACGACGTCGTCAACCTGCCAATGAAGAAAAAGGCGATCTCCAAGCTGATCAACCAGTGCTACCGCGTGGTTGGTCTGAAAGAGACCGTGATCTTCGCTGACCAGTTGATGTACACCGGTTTTGCCTATTCGACCATTTCCGGTGTTTCCATCGGTGTTAACGACTTCGTTATCCCGGATGAAAAAGCCCGCATCATCGGTGCTGCTACCGAAGAAGTGAAAGAGATCGAAAGTCAGTACGCCTCCGGCCTGGTAACCCAGGGCGAGAAGTACAACAAGGTGATCGACCTCTGGTCCAAGGCGAACGACGAAGTATCCAAGGCGATGATGGCTAACCTCTCGAAAGAGAAAGTCATCGACCGTCACGGCAACGAAGTCGACCAGGAGTCGTTCAACTCGATGTACATGATGGCCGACTCGGGCGCACGGGGTTCTGCTGCGCAGATCCGTCAGCTCGCCGGTATGCGTGGCCTGATGGCCAAGCCGGACGGTTCCATCATCGAGACCCCGATTACCGCGAACTTCCGTGAAGGTTTGAGCGTACTTCAGTACTTCATCTCCACTCACGGTGCTCGTAAGGGTCTTGCGGATACCGCGTTGAAAACGGCGAACTCCGGTTACCTGACTCGCCGTCTGGTAGACGTTGCCCAGGATCTGGTCGTGACCGAGATCGATTGCGGCACCGAGCATGGCCTGGTAATGACTCCGCACATCGAAGGCGGTGACGTTGTAGAGCCGTTGGGTGAGCGCGTATTGGGTCGTGTCATCGCCCGTGACGTATTCAAGCCGGGTACCGAGGACGTGATCGTTCCTGCGGGCACCCTGGTTGACGAGAAGTGGGTCGAGTTCATCGAGCTCAACAGCATCGACGAAGTGATCGTACGTTCGCCGATCAGCTGCGAAACTCGCTACGGTATCTGCGCTAAGTGCTACGGTCGCGACCTGGCACGTGGTCACCAGGTGAACATCGGTGAAGCGGTCGGCGTTATCGCTGCCCAGTCCATCGGTGAGCCGGGTACCCAGCTGACGATGCGTACGTTCCACATTGGTGGTGCGGCAAGCCGGACCTCCGCAGCCGACAGCGTTCAGGTGAAGAATGGCGGTACCGTCCGTCTGCACAACCTGAAGCACGTTGAGCGCGTGGATGGTCACCTGGTTGCTGTATCCCGCTCCGGTGAGCTGGCCATCGCTGATGACTTCGGTCGTGAGCGTGAACGCTACAAGCTGCCGTACGGTGCTGTGATTTCGGTCAAGGAAGGTGACAAGGTCGACGCTGGCGCCATCGTGGCCAAGTGGGACCCGCACACTCACCCGATCGTTACCGAAATGAAGGGTACCGTGACCTACGTGGGCATGGAAGAAGGCATCACGATCAAGCGTCAGACCGACGAATTGACCGGTATGACCAACATTGAAGTACTCGATGCAAAAGATCGTCCAGCTGCCGGCAAGGACATCCGTCCTGCTGTGAAGATGGTCGACGACAACGGCAAGGATCTGTTGCTGCCAGGCACTGACGTAATCGCTCAGTACTTCCTGCCAGCCAACGCCTTGGTCGGTGTTGCGGACGGTGCGCGGATCGCGATCGGTGATGTTATCGCCCGTATCCCGCAGGAAACTTCGAAAACCCGCGACATCACCGGTGGTCTGCCGCGTGTTGCCGACTTGTTCGAAGCCCGTCGTCCGAAAGAAGCCTCGATTCTGGCTGAAGTCAGCGGCACCATCGCGTTCGGTAAAGAGACCAAGGGCAAGCGTCGCCTGGTCATTACACCGAACGACGGTAGCGATCCGTACGAAGAGCTGATTCCGAAGTGGCGTCACCTGAACGTCTTCGAAGGCGAACAGGTAAACCGCGGCGAAGTTATCTCGGACGGTCCGAGCGATCCACACGACATCCTGCGCCTGCTGGGTGTGAGTGCGCTGGCCAAGTACATCGTGAACGAGATCCAGGACGTTTATCGTCTGCAAGGCGTGAAGATCAACGACAAGCACATCGAGACCATCCTGCGTCAGATGCTGCGTAAGGTCGAGATCGCTGAATCCGGCGACTCGAGTTTCATCAAGGGCGACCAGATGGAACTGACTCACGTACTGGTGGAAAACGAGCGCCTGTCGACTGAAGACAAGTTTGTCTCCAAGTTCACTCGCGTGCTGCTGGGTATCACCAAGGCGTCGTTGTCCACCGAATCGTTCATCTCGGCGGCTTCCTTCCAGGAAACCACTCGCGTACTGACCGAAGCGGCGGTAACCGGCAAGCGCGATTACCTGCGCGGCCTGAAAGAAAACGTGGTCGTGGGTCGTCTGATCCCGGCCGGTACCGGCTTGGCCTATCACAGCGAGCGCAAGCGTCGCCGTGATGCTGACAAGCCGTTGCGCGTAAGCGCCAGTGAAGTGGAAGCTGCACTGACCGAAGCACTGAACTCGAGTGGTAACTGAGTTCTGCAGTAATTGAGTGCCAGGCCCTGGTCGCCCCGTTCGGCGGATCGAGACAAATCGTCGAGATCCGGCGGGCGGGGAGGTCGGGGCCTTGCCTTGACTGGGGGCAAGATCCTCTTTAGACTCTTGATCCCCTAAATTTGGCGGGAATTCGTTCCTGCCATTTTGCTTTTCTTGTAAGACAATAGCGTCGCAAGACAACAGTGGAGCTAGTAGATGGCAACTATCAACCAGCTGGTACGTCAGCCGCGTAAGCGTATCGTCGAGAAATCCGACGTGCCTGCGCTGCAGAACTGCCCGCAACGTCGTGGCGTATGCACCCGTGTGTATACCACCACGCCGAAAAAACCTAACTCGGCACTGCGTAAAGTATGCCGTGTGCGTCTGACCAACGGTTTCGAGGTTTCCTCGTACATCGGCGGTGAAGGCCACAACCTGCAAGAACACAGCGTGGTGCTGATCCGCGGCGGTCGTGTAAAAGACTTGCCAGGTGTTCGTTACCACACCGTTCGCGGCTCTTTGGATACTTCCGGTGTTAAAGGTCGTAACCAGGGTCGTTCGAAGTACGGTACCAAGCGTCCGAAATAATCGGCCGTTTTGCAGTTTTTAATTTTATTGAGTCGATAAGAGTAAGGTCGGGCACGCATCTGCTGTCCCGGGCTAACCTGAAGACCGTTTGAGGGCTTATCAATGCCAAGACGTCGCGTAGCAGCCAAACGTGAGATTCTGGACGATCCGAAATACGGAAGCCAGATTCTCGCCAAGTTCATGAACCACGTAATGGAAAGCGGCAAGAAAGCCGTTGCCGAGCGTATCGTTTATGGCGCACTGGACAAAGTTAAGGAACGCAAGAACAGCGATCCCCTGGAAATCTTCGAGAAAGCTCTCGACGCCATCGCTCCGCTGGTCGAAGTGAAGTCGCGCCGTGTAGGTGGTGCTACTTACCAGGTTCCGGTCGAAGTTCGTCCGTCCCGTCGTAACGCCCTGGCAATGCGCTGGTTGGTAGACTTCGCCCGCAAGCGCGGTGAGAAGTCCATGGCCCTGCGTTTGGCTGGCGAACTGTTGGACGCTGCTGAAGGTAAAGGTGCTGCAGTTAAGAAGCGTGAAGACGTGCACCGTATGGCTGAAGCCAACAAGGCTTTCTCGCACTACCGCTTCTAATTTTAGCGTCACTCAATTTGCGAGGGCTTTATGGCTCGTACTACACCGATTAATCGCTACCGTAACATCGGTATCGTTGCTCACGTGGATGCTGGTAAAACCACCACCACCGAGCGCGTCCTTTTTTACACCGGCAAAAGTCACAAGATGGGCGAGGTGCATGATGGCGCCGCGACCACCGACTGGATGGTGCAGGAGCAGGAGCGTGGTATTACCATTACTTCTGCTGCCATTACCGCTTTCTGGAAGGGTTCCGAGAAGCAGTACAAGGACGAGCACCGCTTCAACGTCATCGATACCCCGGGCCACGTTGACTTCACTATTGAAGTTGAGCGTTCCCTGCGCGTACTCGACGGCGCTGTGGTTGTATTCTGCGGCACCTCGGGTGTTGAGCCTCAGTCGGAAACCGTATGGCGTCAAGCCAACAAATACGGCGTTCCGCGTCTTGTTTATGTGAACAAGATGGACCGTGCTGGTGCCAACTTCCTGCGCGTGATCGGTCAGATCAAGCAGCGTCTGGGTCACACTCCAGTGCCTATCCAGCTGGCTATCGGTGCCGAAGACAACTTCCAGGGTCAGATCGATCTGATCAACATGCAAGCGGTCTACTGGAGCGATGCTGACAAAGGCATGGTTCCTGTTCGCAAGGACATTCCTGCTGAATTGCTGGAAGAAGCCGAGCAATGGCGCAGCAACATGGTTGAGGCTGCGGCCGAAGCCAGCGAAGAGCTGATGAACAAATACCTCGAGGGTGAAGAGCTCACCAACGAGGAAATCAAGGCCGCTCTGCGTCAGCGTACTATCGCTGGCGAAATCGTTCTGGCTGTTTGCGGTTCTTCCTTCAAGAACAAGGGTGTTCCCCTGGTTCTCGACGCCGTTATCGACTTCCTGCCTGCGCCGACCGACATTCCTTCCATCAAGGGTACCGACCCGGATGACGAGACTGTCGAGCTGGAGCGTCATGCAGACGACAACGAGCCGTTCTCGGCCTTGGCGTTCAAGATCGCTACCGACCCATTCGTGGGTACCTTGACATTTGTCCGTGTTTACTCGGGCGTGTTGAACTCCGGCGACGGCGTGATCAACTCTGTAAAAGGCAAGAAAGAGCGCGTAGGCCGTATGGTGCAAATGCACGCAAACGCCCGCGAAGAGATCAAGGAAGTGCGCGCTGGCGACATCGCGGCCTTGATCGGCATGAAGGACGTCACCACGGGTGAAACTTTGTGCAGTGGCGACAAGCCAATCATCCTGGTTCGCATGGACTTCCCGGAGCCGGTTATTTCGGTTGCCGTTGAGCCTAAGACCAAGGACGACCAGGAAAAAATGGGTATCGCTCTGGGCAAACTTGCTCAGGAAGACCCGTCTTTCCGCGTCAAGACTGATGAAGAGACTGGTCAGACGATCATCTCGGGCATGGGCGAGTTGCACCTGGACATCCTGGTTGACCGGATGCGCCGTGAGTTCAACGTCGAAGCCAACATCGGTAAGCCTCAGGTTTCCTATCGTGAGCGCATCACGAAGAACTGTGAAATCGAAGGTAAGTTCGTTCGCCAATCCGGTGGTCGTGGCCAGTTCGGTCATTGCTGGATCCGTTTTGCACCGGCTGACGAAGGTCAGGAAGGTCTGCAATTCGTGAACGAAGTTGTAGGTGGTGTGGTTCCTAAGGAATACATCCCGGCGATCCAGAAGGGTATCGAAGAGCAGATGAAGAACGGCGTTGTCGCCGGCTATCCGCTGATCGGCCTGAAGGCGACTGTGTTCGATGGTTCTTACCATGACGTCGACTCCAACGAGATGGCGTTTAAGGTGGCTGCTTCCATGGCAACCAAGCAATTGGCCCAGAAGGGCGGTGGTGAGTTGCTTGAGCCGATCATGGCGGTAGAGGTCGTTACGCCTGAAGACTACATGGGTGATGTCATGGGCGACCTTAACCGTCGTCGTGGCATGATTCTGGGTATGGAAGATACGGTTTCCGGCAAGGTGATTCGTGCTGAGGTTCCGTTGGGTGAAATGTTCGGTTACGCGACCGACGTTCGTTCCATGTCTCAGGGTCGCGCAAGCTACTCTATGGAATTCAAAAAATACAATACAGCTCCGTCGCATATCGTCGAGACTGTTACCAAAAAACAAGGCTGATTCAGCCCCTTTAAGCTAGGAGTTAATTGTCGTGGCTAAAGAAAAATTTGAACGGAACAAACCGCACGTCAACGTTGGCACCATTGGTCACGTTGACCACGGTAAAACCACGCTGACCGCTGCTCTGACCCGTGTCTGCTCCGAAGTTTTCGGTTCGGCCAAGGTTGACTTCGACAAGATCGATAGCGCCCCGGAAGAGAAAGCTCGCGGTATCACCATCAACACTGCTCACGTTGAATACGATTCGTCCGTGCGTCACTACGCACACGTTGACTGCCCGGGTCACGCCGACTACGTAAAAAACATGATCACCGGTGCTGCCCAGATGGACGGCGCGATCCTGGTTTGTTCGGCTGCTGATGGTCCGATGCCACAAACTCGTGAGCACATCCTGCTGTCCCGTCAGGTGGGCGTTCCGTACATCGTTGTCTTCCTGAACAAGGCAGACATGGTTGATGACGCTGAGCTGCTGGAACTGGTTGAGATGGAAGTGCGCGACCTGCTGAGCACTTACGACTTCCCAGGTGATGACACTCCAATCATCATCGGTTCGGCTCTGATGGCTCTGAACGGCCAAGACGACAACGAAATGGGCACCACCGCTGTCAAGAAGCTGGTGGAAACTCTGGACAGCTACATCCCAGAGCCAGAGCGTGCTATCGACAAGCCGTTCCTGATGCCAATCGAAGACGTGTTCTCGATCTCTGGTCGCGGTACTGTTGTGACTGGTCGTGTTGAGCGTGGCATCGTCCGCATTCAGGAAGAAGTTGAGATCGTCGGTCTGCGCGACACTCAGAAAACTACCTGCACCGGCGTTGAAATGTTCCGCAAGCTGCTTGACGAAGGTCGTGCTGGCGAGAACTGCGGCGTGCTGCTGCGTGGCACCAAGCGTGACGACGTTGAGCGTGGCCAGGTTCTGGTCAAGCCAGGCACCGTCAAGCCGCACACCAAGTTCACTGCAGAAGTTTACGTTCTGAGCAAGGAAGAAGGTGGTCGTCATACTCCGTTCTTCAAAGGCTACCGTCCACAGTTCTACTTCCGTACAACTGACGTGACTGGTAACTGCGAGCTGCCAGAAGGCGTTGAAATGGTAATGCCAGGTGACAACATTCAGATGACTGTTACCCTGATCAAGACCATCGCGATGGAAGACGGTCTGCGTTTCGCTATCCGTGAAGGCGGTCGTACCGTCGGCGCTGGCGTCGTAGCCAAAGTCATCGAGTAAGTCTCTTATAGAGTCAGCTTGATGAGTTGAAAGGGCCCCCGCTTAGCGGGGGCTTTTTTATTGGGTTGACACCTATCGGGGGCGTCTATAGAATTGCGCCTCCTTTTAACGGGCGTATTGCGCCCGGTGGGAATAGCAGCCGGAGTCTGAAATCCAATGCAAAATCAGCAAATCCGTATCAGGTTGAAGGCTTTTGATCATCGCCTGATCGACCAATCCACCCAGGAAATCGTGGAAACCGCGAAACGTACTGGTGCTCAAGTGCGTGGTCCAATTCCACTGCCTACCCGTAAAGAGCGGTTCACCGTTCTGGTCTCCCCGCACGTCAACAAAGACGCGCGTGACCAGTACGAGATCCGTACTCATAAGCGCGTTCTGGACATCGTCCAGCCAACGGATAAAACCGTTGATGCACTTATGAAGCTTGATCTTGCGGCCGGTGTGGAAGTGCAGATCAGCCTCGGCTAAGACTCGGTCTTAGTCGTGTAACGCTCTGAAATGGGCGGCCATAGCGGGTGAAAGCCCCGTACACTCATGAGGTTTACAACATGACTATTGGTGTAGTCGGTCGTAAATGCGGTATGACCCGTATTTTCACCGAAGAAGGTGTCTCCATTCCGGTCACGGTCATTGAGATCGAGCCGAATCGCGTCACCCAGTTCAAAACTGAAGAGACCGATGGCTATCGTGCAGTGCAAGTCACTGTCGGCGAGCGTCGCGCTTCGCGTGTAACAGCAGCTCAGGCTGGCCACTTCGCCAAGGCGAACGTTGCCGCTGGTCGTACCGTAATGGAATTCCGCCTTGAAGAAGGCGAGTACCAGGCCGGCGATCTGATCAACGCTGAAATTTTTGCCGCTGGCCAACTGGTTGATGTGACCGGTCAGTCCAAGGGTAAAGGCTTCCAGGGTACGATCAAGCGTTGGAACTTCCGCGGGCAAGATAATACCCACGGTAACTCCGTATCCCACCGCGTTCCAGGCTCTATCGGCCAGTGCCAGACTCCTGGTCGTGTATTCAAGGGCAAAAAAATGTCCGGTCATATGGGCGCTGAGCGCGTGACCGTGCAGTCCCTCGAAGTAGTGCGCGTGGACGCTGAACGCAATCTGTTGTTGGTCAAGGGTGCTGTTCCTGGCGCTACTGGCGGCAACTTGGTTGTACGTCCAGCAGCCAAGGCTCGCGGTTAAGGGGAAGCTGACATGCAATTAAATGTAAATGACGCTCAAGCGATCGAAGTTTCCGAACTGACATTTGGCGGCGAATTCAACGAGAC
The DNA here is from genome assembly GCF_963970585.1 of Pseudomonas sp. RL_105y_Pfl2_101. Taxonomy (NCBI): domain Bacteria; kingdom Pseudomonadati; phylum Pseudomonadota; class Gammaproteobacteria; order Pseudomonadales; family Pseudomonadaceae; genus Pseudomonas; species Pseudomonas sp. RL_105y_Pfl2_101. The sequence goes on along the minus strand of NZ_CAXAPG010000008.1, from coordinate 220,015 downwards.
GCTGGTTCACCAAGCAGTCGTGGCCTACATGGCTGGCGGCCGTCAAGGTAGCAAGCAGCAAAAGACCCGTTCCGACGTTTCCGGTGGCGGCAAGCGCCCATGGCGTCAGAAAGGTACTGGCCGTGCTCGTGCCGGTACTATCCGTAGCCCAATCTGGCGTGGCGGCGGTACCACTTTCGCGGCTCGTCCTCAGGATCACTCCCAGAAGCTGAACAAGAAGATGTATCGCGCAGCAATGCGTTCCATCCTTGCTGAGCTGGTGCGTACTGATCGTCTGGTCGTGGTTCAGGACTTCGCTGTTGAAGCACCGAAAACCAAAGATCTGCTGAACAAGCTGAACGGCATGGGCCTGACTGACGTCCTGATCGTGTCTGATGCTGTTGATCAGAACCTGTACCTGGCTGCTCGTAACCTGCCACACGTCGACGTTCGTGACGTGCAGGGTTCCGATCCGGTCAGTCTGATCGCATACGACAAGGTGTTGATCACCGTGTCGGCCGTGAAGAAATTCGAGGAGCTGCTGGGATGAACCAGGAACGCGTATTTAAAGTTCTGCTTGGCCCGCACGTTTCCGAGAAGGCTACGGTTCTGGCAGACAAGAAAGGCCAGTTCGTTTTCAAGGTTGCTACCGACGCAACCAAGCTGGAAATCAAGAAGGCCGTCGAAAGCCTGTTCAGCGTGAAAGTAGAGCGCGTGACTACCCTGAACGTTCTGGGTAAAAGCAAGCGCACTGCTCGCGGTCTGGGCAAGCGTAATGACTGGAAGAAGGCAGTTATCTCCCTTCAGCCAGGCCAAGATCTCGATTTCAGCAGCAGTGCTGAGTAAGGAAGGGGTGCATCATGGCAATCGTTAAATGCAAACCGACTTCCCCTGGCCGCCGTTTTGTGGTCAAGGTGGTCAACCAGGAGCTGCATAAAGGCGCTCCTCACGCACCGCTGCTCGAGAAAAAATCGAAGTCTGGTGGTCGTAACAACAATGGCCGTATTACCACTCGTCACATCGGTGGTGGTCATAAGCAGCATTATCGTCTGGTCGACTTCCGTCGCAACGACAAGGATGGCATCGCTGCCACCGTCGAGCGTATCGAATACGATCCAAACCGTACTGCTCACATCGCTCTGCTGCTGTACGCAGATGGCGAGCGTCGCTACATCATCGCCCCTAAAGGCGTGAGTGCTGGTGACCAGCTGATCGCAGGTGCCTTGGCGCCGATCAAGCCGGGCAACGCTCTGCAACTGCGTAACATTCCAGTTGGTAGCACCGTACACGGCATCGAATTGAAGCCAGGTAAAGGCGCGCAGATCGCTCGTTCCGCTGGTGCTTCGGCTCAGCTGATCGCTCGTGAAGGTGTCTACGTGACCCTGCGTCTGCGTTCTGGTGAGATGCGTAAAGTACTGGCTGAATGCCGTGCGACCCTGGGCGAAGTCTCGAACTCCGAGCACAGCCTGCGTTCGTTGGGTAAAGCTGGTGCCAAGCGCTGGCGTGGCGTTCGCCCAACCGTTCGTGGTGTTGCCATGAACCCGGTTGACCACCCACATGGTGGTGGTGAAGGTCGTACCTCTGGTGGTCGTCATCCGGTATCGCCATGGGGCTTCCCGACTAAGGGCGCGAAGACTCGTGGTAATAAGCGTACCGACAAAATGATCGTCCGTCGTCGCAAGTAAATAGAGGGATACGACAGTGCCACGTTCTCTGAAAAAAGGTCCTTTTATTGATCTTCACCTACTGAAGAAGATCGAAGTGGCGGCGGAAAAGAACGATCGCAAACCAGTTAAGACCTGGTCGCGTCGTTCGATGATCCTGCCACAAATGGTCGGTTTGACCATCGCAGTACACAACGGTCGCCAACACGTCCCAGTTCTCGTGAACGAAGACATGGTCGGCCACAAACTGGGCGAGTTCGCCGGTACCCGCACATACCGTGGGCACGTGGCTGACAAGAAAGCCAAGCGTTAAGGGGTAAGGAAATGGAAGTAGCCGCTAAGTTGTCGGGCGCTCGAATCTCCGCCCAGAAAGCCCGCTTGGTCGCCGACCAGATCCGCGGGAAGAAGGTGGGCGAAGCGCTCAACCTGTTGGCTTTCAGCAGTAAGAAAGCCGCCGAGATCATGAAGAAAGTGCTGGAGTCGGCCGTAGCCAACGCCGAGCATAACGAAGGCGCAGACGTTGATGACCTGAAGGTCAGCACTGTTTTCGTCAACGAAGGGCGTTCGCTGAAGCGCATCATGCCGCGTGCCAAAGGCCGTGCTGATCGCATCGTCAAGCGGTCTTGCCATATCACTGTCAAGGTTGCTGACAAGTAACGGAGTCGAAGAGATGGGTCAGAAAGTACATCCCATTGGCATTCGCCTGGGAATCGTCAAGGAGCACACCTCCGTCTGGTACGCAGACGGTCGGACTTATGCGGACTACTTGTTCGCTGATCTGAAGGTGCGTGAGTATCTCCAAGACAAACTAAAAAGCGCGTCCGTAAGCCGTATCGATATCCATCGTCCGGCACAGACTGCACGTATCACCATCCACACCGCTCGTCCAGGTATCGTTATCGGGAAGAAGGGTGAAGATGTTGAGAAACTGCGTCAGGACCTGACCAAGCAAATGGGTGTGCCTGTGCACATCAATATCGAAGAGATCCGCAAGCCGGAGCTCGACGGTATGCTGGTTGCGCAGAGCGTAGCTCAGCAGCTGGAGCGTCGCGTAATGTTCCGTCGCGCTATGAAGCGCGCTGTACAGAACGCAATGCGCATTGGTGCCAAAGGCATCAAAATCCAAGTGAGCGGTCGTCTCGGCGGTGCTGAAATTGCACGTACTGAATGGTATCGCGAAGGTCGTGTGCCACTGCACACCCTGCGTGCCGACATCGACTATGCCAACTACGAAGCTCACACCACCTACGGTGTGATCGGTGTAAAGGTTTGGATCTTCAAAGGCGAAGTAATTGGTGGTCGCCAAGAAGAGCTGAAGCCACAAGCACCAGCGCCTCGTAAAAAAGCTGCTAAGTAAGGGGTACGCCAAATGTTGCAACCAAAGCGTACGAAGTTCCGCAAGCAGATGACCGGTCACAACCGTGGCCTGGCATTGCGCGGTAGCAAAGTCAGCTTCGGCGAGTTCGCGCTGAAGTCTGTTGCTCGTGGTCGTCTCACCGCTCGTCAGATCGAGTCAGCGCGTCGTGCTCTGACCCGTCACGTAAAACGTGGCGGCAAGATCTGGATCCGTGTATTCCCGGACAAGCCTGTCACCAAGAAGCCACTCGAAGTTCGGATGGGTAAAGGTAAGGGTAACGTGGAGTACTGGGTTGCCCAGATTCAGCCAGGCAAAGTCCTGTATGAAATCGAGGGTGTTTCTGAAGAGCTGGCGCGTGAGGCTTTCGCCCTGGCTGCTGCAAAGCTGCCGCTCGCCACCTCCTTTGTTAAGCGGACGGTGATGTGATGAAAGCGAATGAACTTCGTGAAAAATCAGCACAGCAGCTGAACGAGCAACTGCTCGGCCTGCTGCGCGACCAGTTCAATCTGCGTATGCAGAAAGCAACTGGCCAGTTGGGGCAGTCTCATCTGCTCTCGCAAGTTAAGCGTGACATCGCTCGCGTGAAAACTGTGCTCAACCAGCAGGCAGGTAAGTAATCATGGCTGAAGCCGAAAAAACTGTCCGTACGCTGACTGGCCGTGTTGTCAGCGACAAGATGGACAAAACCATCACCGTTCTGATCGAGCGTCGCGTTAAGCACCCGATCTACGGTAAATACGTTAAGCGTTCGACTAAGCTGCACGCGCACGACGAAACCAATCAGTGCCACATCGGCGACAAAGTCACTATTCGTGAAACTCGTCCGATGGCCAAGACCAAGTCTTGGGCGCTGGTTGATGTTCTCGAACGCGCTGTGGAAGTCTAAGGGCTAGGGGTCGGAGAAATTATATGATTCAGACTCAATCCATGCTCGATGTGGCCGATAACAGCGGCGCTCGCCGTGTTATGTGCATCAAGGTGCTGGGTGGCTCCCATCGTCGTTACGCTGGTATCGGTGACATCATCAAAGTTACCGTCAAGGAAGCAATTCCTCGCGGTAAGGTGAAAAAAGGCCAAGTGATGACTGCTGTCGTAGTCCGCACTCGCCATGGCGTCCGTCGTGCTGACGGCTCCATCATCCGCTTTGATGGCAACGCTGCTGTTCTGTTGAACAACAAGCAAGAGCCGATCGGCACCCGTATCTTTGGGCCAGTGACCCGTGAGCTTCGTACTGAGAAGTTCATGAAGATCGTCTCGCTCGCCCCAGAAGTGCTGTAAGGAGATCCGACATGCAAAAGATTCGTCGTGACGACGAGATCATCGTGATCGCCGGCAAAGACAAAGGTAAGCGCGGTAAGGTGCTGAAGGTTCTTGCTGACAACCGTCTGGTTGTTGGTGGTCTGAACCTGGTCAAGCGTCATACCAAGCCTAACCCGATGTCGGGCGTACAGGGCGGTATCGTCGAGAAAGAAGCGCCACTGCACGCTTCCAACGTCGCCATCTTCAACGGCGAAACCAACAAGGCTGACCGTGTTGGTTTCAAAGTAGAAGACGGTAAGAAAATTCGTGTCTTCAAGTCGACCCAAAAAGCGGTTGATGCTTGAACACTGCTAGGTAGAAGACCATGGCACGACTAAAAGAGATTTACCGGAAGGAAATCGCACCGAAACTTAAGGAAGAACTTAAGCTTTCGAACGTGATGGAAGTTCCGCGCGTTACCAAAATCACCCTGAACATGGGTCTGGGCGAAGCGATCGGCGACAAAAAAGTCATCGAGCACGCTGTTGCTGACCTGGAAAAGATCACCGGCCAGAAAGTCGTCGTGACTTACGCTCGGAAATCCATCGCAGGCTTTAAAGTCCGTGAAGGTTGGCCGATCGGCGTCAAAGTGACCCTGCGCCGTGAGCGTATGTACGAGTTCCTGGATCGTCTGCTGTCGATCTCCCTGCCTCGGGTTCGCGACTTCCGCGGCCTGAATGCCAAGTCCTTCGATGGTCGTGGTAACTACAGCATGGGTGTTAAAGAGCAGATCATTTTCCCGGAAATCGATTACGACAAGATCGACGCTCTCCGCGGTCTGGACATTACCCTGACCACCACTGCTCGGACGGATGACGAAGGTCGCGCACTGCTGCGCGCTTTCAAATTCCCGTTCCGCAACTGATTGGAGTAGGAAAATGGCCAAGAAGAGCATGAAGAACCGTGAGCTGAAGCGTCAGCTCACCGTTGCCAAGTACGCCACCAAGCGTGCAGCGCTGAAAGCTATCATCGTTGATCTGAACGCAAGTCCAGAAGCGCGTTGGGAAGCTACAGTTGCCCTGCAGAAGCAGCCACGTGATGCAAGCGCCTCGCGCATGCGTAACCGCTGCCGCCTGACTGGTCGTCCGCACGGCGTGTACCGCAAGTTCGGCCTTGGCCGTAACATGCTGCGTCAAGCCGCAATGCGTGGTGACGTTCCAGGTCTGGTTAAAGCCAGCTGGTAAGCGCTGTCAAAGTCGGGGCGTTCGGGATCGCAAGATCCTGACCGTCGGTGACCTTGAACATGAATCAAGCCCCTATTGGGGCTTGATTCATTTGTGGGGTGTGTCTAGAATACCCGGCTCGCCTGAGCCCGTGCTTTTGTTGCACGGATGTGCTCGGCGACACGTACTAGCCGAAAGGCTAATTTTTTGTGTATTAGGAGCGTCTAGCCCATGAGTATGCAGGACCCGTTAGCGGACATGCTAACTCGTATCCGTAATGCCCAGATGGCTGAAAAGTCCGTCGTAAGCATGCCATCTTCTACTTTGAAGGTAGCTGTTGCCAAAGTCCTGAAGGACGAAGGTTACATTGCGGGTTATCAGATCAGCAGCGAAATCAAGCCACTGCTGTCCATCGAGCTGAAGTACTTCGAAGGCCGTCCGGTCATCGAGGAAGTGAAGCGCGTTAGCCGTCCAGGCCTGCGTCAGTACAAGTCCGTCGAGGATCTGCCGAAAGTTCGCGGCGGCCTGGGCGTGTCTATCGTCTCCACCAACAAAGGTGTGATGACGGATCGTGCTGCGCGCGCTGCCGGTGTCGGCGGCGAAGTTCTTTGCACTGTGTTCTAAGGGGGGATAAGCATGTCACGCGTCGCTAAGAACCCCGTTAAGCTGCCAGCCGGTGTCGAAGTCAAATTCGCAGGCCAACAGCTTTCGGTGAAGGGTGCCAAGGGCACTCTGCAACTGAACATCCATTCGTCCGTTGAGATCGTTGAAGAAGCTGGTGAGCTGCGTTTCGCTGCTCGCAATGGCGATCAGCAGACTCGCGCAATGGCTGGTACCACTCGTGCGTTGGTAAACAACATGGTCCAAGGCGTAAGCCAAGGCTTCGAGCGCAAGCTCCAGCTGGTCGGTGTTGGTTACAAAGCGCAAGCAAAAGGCACAGTGCTGAACCTGGCTCTTGGCTTCTCGCATCCAGTGGATTATGAACTGCCGGAAGGCATCACCGCTGAGACTCCTAGCCAGACCGATATCCTGATCAAGGGCATCGACAAGCAGCTGGTAGGTCAAGTGGCCGCCGAGATCCGCGACTTCCGTCCACCAGAGCCGTACAAAGGCAAAGGTGTGCGCTACGCGGACGAAGTCGTCCGTCGTAAAGAAGCCAAGAAGAAGTAGGGCATAGCAAATGACCGACAAAAAAGTTACTCGACTGCGTCGCGCTCGCAAAGCACGCCTGAAAATGCACGAACTCGAAGTCGTGCGTCTCTGCGTGTTCCGCTCGTCGCAGCACATCTACGCCCAGGTCATTTCGGCCGACGGCAACAAAGTCCTGGCAAGTGCCTCGACTTTGGATAAAGAACTGCGTGATGGCGCCACTGGCAACATCGACGCGGCCACTAAGGTTGGCCAGCTGGTCGCTACGCGTGCAAAAGCCGCTGGCGTCTCGCAGGTGGCTTTCGACCGCTCTGGCTTCAAGTACCACGGCCGCGTCAAGGCGCTGGCTGATGCTGCTCGTGAAGCTGGGCTGGAGTTCTAAGTTATGTCAAATAACGACCAAAAGCGCGACGAAGGCTACATCGAGAAGCTGGTTCAAGTTAACCGCGTAGCCAAAACCGTTAAAGGCGGCCGTATCTTCACTTTCACTGCGTTGACCGTAGTGGGTGATGGTAAGGGCCGTGTTGGCTTCGGCCGTGGCAAGTCGCGTGAAGTGCCTGCTGCGATCCAGAAGGCAATGGAAGCTGCTCGCCGCAACATGATCCAGGTTGATCTGAACGGCACCACTCTGCAGTACGCAATGAAGTCTGCCCATGGCGCTTCGAAGGTGTACATGCAGCCTGCTTCTGAAGGTACCGGTATCATCGCTGGCGGCGCTATGCGTGCTGTCCTCGAAGTTGCTGGCGTTCAGAACGTTCTGGCCAAGTGCTACGGCTCGACTAACCCGGTAAACGTGGTTCACGCCACTTTCAAGGGTTTGAAAGCAATGCAGTCTCCTGAATCCATTGCCGCCAAGCGTGGCAAAAGCGTCAAGGAGATCTTCTGATCATGGCTACCGTAAAAGTTACGCTGATCAAAAGCATGACCGGCCGCATCCCTAACCACAAACTGTGCGTTAAGGGTCTGGGGCTGCGTCGCATCGGTCACACTGTAGAAGTCCTGGATACTCCCGAAAATCGCGGGATGATCAACAAGGCTTACTACATGCTGCGTGTCGAGGGTTAATCGATGAAACTCAATGATCTGAGTCCAGCGCCGGGTTCCCGTCGCGAAAAGCATCGTCCGGGCCGTGGTATCGGTAGTGGTTTGGGTAAGACCGGTGGCCGTGGCCACAAAGGTCAGACCTCCCGCTCCGGTGGCACCATTGCTCCAGGCTTTGAAGGCGGTCAACAGCCGCTGCATCGTCGCCTGCCGAAGTTCGGTTTCGTTTCCCTGAAAGCCATGGATCGCGCAGAAGTGCGTCTGTCCGAGCTGGCCAAAGTGGATGGCGATATCGTCACCGTGCAGTCCCTGAAGGATGCCAACGTGATCAACCAGAACGTTCAGCGTGTGAAAATCATGCTGTCGGGCGAGGTTGCTCGTGCTGTCACCATCGGAAAGGGAATCGGCGCCACCAAAGGTGCGCGTGCGGCTATCGAAGCAGCTGGCGGCAAGTTCGAGGAATAAATGGCTAAGCAAGGTGCTCTCTCTGCGCTCGGCAAAGGCGGTATGTCTGAACTCTGGGCTCGTCTGCGTTTTCTGTTCTTGGCGATTATCGTCTACCGAATAGGCGCACACATCCCGGTTCCAGGTATCAACCCGGACCGACTCGCGGACCTGTTTCGACAGAATGAGGGGACCATTCTTAGCTTGTTCAACATGTTTTCCGGCGGCGCGCTGGAGCGGATGAGCATCTTTGCGCTGGGGATCATGCCGTACATTTCGGCATCGATCATCATGCAATTGATGAGCGCCGTCAGCCCGCAGCTGGAACAGTTGAAGAAGGAAGGTGAAGCTGGCCGTCGCAAGATCAGCCAGTACACCCGCTACCTCACTGTCGTCCTTGCTCTCGTCCAGGCTGTTGGCATGTCCATCGGTCTGGCGGGGCAGGGCGTAGCGTTCACTGGTGACTTTGGCTTCCATTTCGTTGCGGTAACCACTTTTGTGGCGGGCGCGATGTTCATGATGTGGCTGGGTGAGCAGATTACTGAGCGTGGTGTTGGCAACGGTATCTCGATGTTGATCTTCGCAGGTATCGTCGCCGGTCTTCCGAGAGCGATCGGGCAGTCTTTCGAGTCTGCGCGTCAGGGTGATATCAATATCTTTGCCCTGGTTGCCATCGGTCTGTTGGCAGTAGCGATTATCGGTTTCGTGGTGTTCATCGAGCGTGGTCAGCGGCGTATTGCTGTTCACTACGCCAAGCGTCAGCAGGGCCGCAAGGTGTTTGCTGCGCAGACCAGCCACTTGCCGTTGAAGGTGAATATGGCCGGTGTTATTCCGGCTATTTTCGCGAGCAGCATCCTGCTGTTCCCAGCTTCGTTGGGTGCCTGGTTCGGCCAGTCTGAAGGTATGGGCTGGTTGCAGGACATCTCGCAGTCGATCGCTCCTGGTCAGCCGTTGAATATTCTGCTGTTTAGTGCAGGGATTATTTTCTTCTGCTTCTTCTATACGGCGTTGATGTTCAATCCGAAAGACGTAGCGGAAAACCTGAAGAAGTCCGGTGCCTTTATTCCGGGTATCCGTCCAGGTGAGCAGTCGGCGCGCTACATTGATGGCGTTCTGACTCGTTTGACCTTGTTCGGTGCTCTTTACATGACGGCCGTCTGTCTGTTGCCCCAGTTCCTGGTGGTTGCGGCAAACGTACCGTTCTACCTTGGCGGGACCTCGTTGCTGATCGTGGTCGTGGTTGTGATGGACTTCATGTCCCAAGTGCAATCGCACCTCGTTTCGCACCAGTACGAATCCCTGATGAAGAAAGCCAACCTGAAGGGCTACGGCAGCGGCATGTTGCGCTGAGTAGCGTCCATAAGGTTCGAGGAGTTGGTGATGAAAGTTCGTGCATCGGTGAAAAAGCTGTGCCGTAACTGCAAGATTATTCGCCGCGAAGGTGTTGTTCGGGTAATTTGCAGCGCGGAACCACGTCACAAACAGCGCCAAGGCTGAGTGTGATTGTGCTTTAAGCCCGGCAGCTAGTGCGCTGCCGGGTTGATTATTTGTTATTACAGCGATATTATCTCGCGCCCTATTTCTTGGCTTCCGGGGCGTAGGTAGCTGTCAATTGGAGTCCCACTGAATGGCCCGTATTGCAGGCGTCAACATTCCAGATAACAAGCATACTGTTATCTCGCTGACCTACATCTATGGTGTTGGTCGCACTACTGCACAGAAAATTTGTGCAGTGACTGGGGTTAACCCAGCGGCAAAGATCAAGGATCTGAGCGACGAGCAGATTGAACAGCTGCGTGGCGAAGTGGCGAAGTTCACCACTGAAGGTGACCTGCGTCGCGAAGTCAACATGAAAATCAAGCGCTTGATGGACCTCGGTTGCTATCGCGGTCTGCGTCATCGTCGTGGTCTGCCAGTACGCGGTCAGCGTACCAAGACCAACGCGCGTACCCGTAAAGGTCCGCGTAAGCCGATCCGCAAGTAATCGCCCCAGCGAATCGACAGGAATTTAATCATGGCAAAACCTGCTGCTCGTCCTCGTAAAAAAGTTAAAAAGACAGTGGTTGATGGCATCGCCCACATCCATGCTTCTTTTAACAACACCATCGTGACCATTACCGACCGTCAAGGTAACGCTCTTTCCTGGGCTACCTCCGGTGGTTCGGGTTTCCGCGGTTCCCGCAAGTCCACCCCGTTCGCTGCTCAAGTAGCTGCTGAGCGTGCTGGTCAAGCTGCGCTGGAATACGGCCTGAAAAACCTCGACGTCAACGTCAAGGGTCCAGGTCCAGGTCGTGAATCCGCAGTCCGCGCTTTGAACGGCTGTGGCTACAAGATCGCCAGCATCACCGACGTGACGCCAATCCCGCACAACGGGTGCCGTCCGCCGAAGAAGCGCCGCGTGTAATCCAGGAGATTGTAAAGAATGGCTCGTTACATTGGTCCAAAATGCAAACTCGCTCGTCGCGAAGGCACCGATCTTTTTCTGAAGAGCGGCGTGCGCGCGATCGAATCGAAGTGCAACATTGAAGCAGCACCTGGTATCCACGGCCAACGCCGCGGCCGCCAGTCCGACTACGGCACCCAACTGCGTGAAAAGCAGAAGGTCCGTCGTATCTACGGCGTTCTCGAGCGTCAATTCAGCGGCTACTACAAAGAAGCAGCTGGCAAGAAAGGCGCAACCGGCGAAAACCTGTTGCAACTGCTCGAATGCCGTCTGGACAACGTTGTATACCGTATGGGTTTCGGTTCTACTCGTGCCGAATCCCGTCAGCTGGTATCGCACAAGTCGATCAGCGTTAACGGTCAGACCGTAAACGTTCCGTCCTACCAGGTTCGTGCTGGTGACGTGGTTGCTGTTCGCGAGAAAGCAAAGAACCAACTTCGCATTGTCCAAGCTCTCGATCTGTGTGCCCAACGTGGCCGCGTAGAATGGGTAGAAGTAGACACTGAGAAGAAGTCGGGCGTTTTCAAGAACGTTCCTGCTCGCAGTGATCTGTCCGCCGACATCAACGAAAGCCTGATTGTCGAGCTCTACTCCAAGTAAGGGCTAGAAAATAGGTGCATCCATGCAGATTTCGGTAAATGAGTTCCTGACACCCCGCCATATTGATGTGCAGGTTGTCAGTCCAACCCGCGCCAAGATCACGCTCGAGCCTCTCGAGCGTGGTTTCGGCCACACCCTGGGCAACGCGCTGCGACGCATCCTGTTGTCCTCAATGCCCGGCTGTGCAGTAGTCGAGGCCGAGATTGACGGTGTGCTCCACGAGTACAGCGCCATCGAAGGTGTACAGGAAGACGTAATTGAAATCCTGTTGAACCTTAAAGGTCTGGCTATCAAGCTGCACGGTCGTGACGAAGTTACGCTGACCTTGTCGAAGAAGGGTTCGGGGGTGGTTACCGCTGCCGATATTCAGCTGGATCATGATGTCGAGATCGTTAACCCCGATCACGTAATCGCTAACCTGGCGTCTAACGGCGCCCTGAACATGAAGCTCACCGTAGCTCGTGGTCGTGGTTATGAACCGGCAGACTCGCGTCAGAGCGATGAAGACGAAAGCCGCAGCATCGGTCGCTTGCAGCTTGACTCTTCGTTCAGCCCAGTTCGCCGTATCGCATACGTGGTGGAAAACGCCCGTGTCGAACAGCGTACCAACCTGGACAAGCTGGTTATTGATCTGGAAACCAACGGTACCCTGGATCCTGAAGAGGCTATCCGCCGTGCTGCAACCATCCTGCAACAGCAGTTGGCTGCGTTCGTCGACCTCAAAGGTGACAGTGAGCCAGTGGTTGTCGAGCAGGAAGACGAGATCGATCCGATCCTGCTTCGCCCGGTTGACGATCTGGAACTGACTGTACGTTCGGCTAACTGCCTTAAGGCGGAAAACATTTACTACATCGGCGACCTGATTCAGCGTACCGAAGTAGAGCTGTTGAAGACTCCGAACCTTGGTAAGAAATCCTTGACTGAAATCAAGGACGTTCTGGCCTCCCGCGGTCTGTCCCTCGGCATGCGCCTCGACAACTGGCCGCCTGCAAGTCTTAAGAAGGACGACAAGGCGACTGCCTGATCGTCGTAATCACCGAACGTTGTGTTTGGTAAGGAATGAACCATGCGTCATCGTAAAAGTGGTCGTCACCTGAGCCGCACCAGCTCGCACCGCAAGGCCATGTTTCAAAACATGGCGGTGTCGCTGTTCGAGCACGAGCTGATCAAAACTACACTGCCGAAAGCCAAAGAACTGCGTCGCGTTGCTGAGCCGCTGATCACTTTGGCCAAGACAGATAGCCTGGCTAACCGCCGTCTGGCTTTCGACCGTACTCGTTCGAAAGCTATCGTTGGTAAGCTCTTCAACGACCTGGGCAAGCGTTACGCTACCCGTGAGGGTGGCTACCTGCGCATCCTCAAGTGCGGTTTCCGCGCTGGCGACAACGCGCCTATGGCGTACGTCGAGTTGGTTGATCGTGCTACCAGCGGTGAAGCTGTATCCGCTGAGTAAGTCGGCAACATACAAAAAACCGGGCCTTGTGCCCGGTTTTTTGTTGCCTGAAGGAATAGCAGGCAATCCGTTTCGCCTGGATTGGCCATCGGCAAGTATTCAACATTAGATAATGACTATCGATGTCCATGATTTAATGAATTTGGATACTGTCATTAATATGATCGATACTCCTTTCCAGCCGATTAGCCGGCAGTTCGAAGACCGACCTAGGAAGATTGAGCATGAGCCAGACCAAAACGCTTACGACCGCCAGCGGCGCTCCTGTCGCCGATAACCAGAACTCTCGCTCCGCCGGCCCGCGTGGCCCGCTGCTGCTCGACGACTTTCACCTGATCGAGAAGCTTGCTCACTTCAACCGCGAAAACATTCCAGAGCGTCGTGTGCACGCCAAAGGCTCGGGCGCCTACGGCACATTCACCGTTACCCGGGACATTACTCAGTACACCAGCGCCAAGTTGTTCGAATCGGTTGGTAAACAGACGCCCACTTTCCTGCGGTTTTCCACCGTGGGTGGCGAGCGTGGTTCGGCCGACACTGAACGCGACCCGCGCGGCTTTGCCCTGAAGTTCTACACCGAGGAAGGCAATTGGGACATCGTTGGCAACAACACGCCGGTATTCTTCATCCGTGATCCATTGAAGTTTCCAGACTTCATCCACACCCAGAAACGTCTGCCGCAAAGCAACCTGAAAAGCGCCCAAGCGATGTGGGATTTCTGGTCGCATTCACCTGAGGCGCTGCATCAGGTCACCATTCTGTTCTCTGATCGCGGTATTCCGGATGGCTACCGCCACATGCATGGCTTCGGCAGTCATACCTACAGCCTGATCAACGCGCAGGGTGATCGCCACTGGGTGAAGTGGCACTACAAGACCCAGCAAGGGATCAAGAACCTCGCACCGGCAGAAGCGGCACGCCTGGCGGGTACCGACCCGGATTACGCCCAGCGTGACTTGTTCAACGCCATCGAGCACGGTGATTTCCCGAAATGGAGCGTTTGTATCCAGGTCATGAGCGAGGCCCAGGCCGCAGCGCATTACGAGAACCCGTTCGACGTGACCAAGACCTGGTCGCAGAAAGAGTTTCCGCTGATCGAAGTCGGTGTGCTCGAGCTCAACCGTAATCCGCTGAATTACTTTGCCGAAGTCGAGCAAGCGGCGTTTGGCCCTAGCAACATGGTGCCAGGGGTTGGCCTCTCGCCGGACCGCATGCTGCAGGGCCGTGTCTTCGCCTACGCTGATGCGCACCGCTACCGTGTGGGCACCAATCACCAGCAATTGCCGGTGAATGCGCCGCGCAGTCCGGTCAATACCTACCAGCGCGACGGTGCCATGGCGTTTGGCAGCAATGGCGGGGCGGCACCGAACTACGAGCCTAACAGCTACGTGGAGGCGCCGAAGCAGGCCCCACGTTACGCAGAACCAGCACTGGCCCTCAGCGGCGCGGCGGACCGTTACGATCACCGCGAAGACAACGACTACTACAGCCACGCCGGTGCGCTGTTCCGCTTGATGAGCGATGAGCAGAAGGCGCTATTGATCAGCAACATCGCCGGTGCAATGGGGGGCGTGTCGGCAGATGTGGTGGACCGTCAATTGCAACATTTCTTCAAGGCCGATGTGGCCTATGGAGAAGGTATCGCAAAAGCCTTGGGTGTAGCGCTTAACTAAGTCTAAACGAGAAGCAGAACCGCCCTCATTAGGGCGGTTTTTGCGTTATTTAGCCTGGTTTTCTCTGATTTTCTTCGATTTTGTTCCGTTGAGGTCGTGACCTCGAGGTCCGCTTGGTTCAAACTGCAACCTTTAAAAGCTTGTGGAGATGTAGGGCGATGCAAGGTCACCCAGACGTAATCGATTACCTCAACACGTTGCTGACAGGCGAACTGGCAGCCCGTGATCAATATTTCATCCATTCGCGGATGTACGAGGACTGGGGTTTTACCGAGCTCTACGAACGTATCAACCATGAGATGGAAGAAGAGACCCAGCACGCCGATGCGTTGATGCGCCGGATCCTGATGCTCGAAGGCACGCCACGCATGCGTGCCGATGACCTCGACGTTGGCACCACGGTGCCCGACATGCTCGCCGCCGACCTGCGCCTGGAATACAAAGTTCGCGCTGCGCTGTGCAAAGGCATCGAACTCTGTGAGCAGCACAACGACTACGTGACCCGCGAGATCCTGCGGATCCAGCTCAACGACACCGAAGAAGACCACACCTACTGGCTGGAGAAGCAGTTGGGTCTGATCAAGCTGATCGGGTTGGAAAACTACCTGCAATCGCAGTTCTGAGTGTAGGCGCTGCCGAAGGCTGCGATCTTTTCGAAATCGCAAAAAAGCCCCTGCCATCGATGAGATGACAGGGGCTTTTTCGTGCTCGGTTAAAATCAGTCCCGATCACGTTCCAGCAGCGGTTTGAGGTAGTGGCCGGTGTAGGACTGTTTCATCTCGGCCACTTGTTCCGGTGTTCCTACGGCGATGATCTGGCCGCCCTTGGAGCCGCCTTCCGGCCCCAGGTCCACTAGCCAGTCAGCCGTCTTGATCACGTCCAGGTTGTGTTCGATCACCACCACGGTATTGCCGTGGTCGCGAAGACGGTGCAGCACGTCGAGCAATTGCTGGATATCGGCGAAGTGCAGGCCTGTGGTTGGCTCGTCGAGGATATACAGGGTCTTGCCGGTGTCGCGCTTGGACAGCTCGCGGGACAACTTGACCCGCTGGGCTTCACCGCCGGACAGCGTGGTTGCCGACTGCCCCAGCTTGATATACGACAGGCCGACATCCATCAGCGTCTGGAGCTTGCGCGCCAGGGCCGGTACCGCGTCGAAGAACACCCGGGCCTCCTCGATGGTCATCTCGAGGGTTTCGTGGATGTTCTTGCCCTTGTATTTGATCTCCAGGGTTTCGCGGTTGTAGCGCTTGCTCTTGCACACATCGCACGGCACGTAGATGTCTGGCAGGAAGTGCATTTCCACTTTGATCAAACCATCGCCCTGGCAGGCCTCGCAGCGCCCGCCCTTGACGTTGAACGAGAAACGCCCCGGGCCGTAGCCGCGCGAACGGGACTCCGGCACGCCGGCGAACAGCTCGCGGATCGGTGTGAACAACCCGGTATAGGTCGCCGGGTTTGAGCGCGGGGTGCGGCCAATCGGGCTTTGGTCGATGTCGACCACCTTGTCCAGATGCTCCAGGCCCTTGATGCTGTCGTGGGCAGACGCTTCCAGGGTGGTGGCGCCGTTCAGTGCCGTGGCGCTGAGGGGGAACAGCGTGTTGTTGATCAGCGTCGACTTGCCGGAGCCGGACACGCCGGTCACGCAGGTCAGCAGGCCGATCGGGATTTCCAGGTCGACATTGCGCAAGTTGTTGCCGCGGGCACCCTTGAGGGTCAGCGACAACTTCTTGTTGCGCGGCGTACGTTTGGCCGGGACCTTGATCTTGACCCGACCCGACAGGTATTTGCCCGTCAGCGAGTCAGGGTGCGCCATGACTTCGGCTGCGGTGCCCTGGGCGACGATATGCCCGCCATGCACGCCTGCGCCCGGGCCGATGTCGACCACGTAGTCGGCCAGGCGGATGGCGTCCTCGTCGTGCTCGACCACGATGACCGTGTTGCCGATGTCCCGCAGGTGCTTCAGGGTTCCGAGCAGCCGGTCGTTATCCCGTTGGTGCAGGCCGATGGACGGCTCGTCGAGGATGTACATCACCCCCACCAGGCCGGCGCCGATCTGGCTGGCGAGGCGGATACGCTGGGCTTCGCCGCCGGACAGGGTGTCGGCGCTGCGATCGAGGGTCAGGTAATCCAGGCCGACGTTTACCAGGAACTGCAGGCGCTCACGGATCTCCTTGAGGATCTTGTCGGCGATTTCGCCACGACGACCGGTGAGCTTCAAACCGCCGAAATAATCAGTGGCGTCGCCAATCGGCAGGTTGGTCACCGCCGGCAGCGTCTTCTCGCCGACCCACACATGCCGCGCTTCGCGACGCAGACGGGTACCACGGCAATCGGGGCAGGGCTGGGTGCTGAGGAACTTGGCCAGTTCTTCGCGCACGCTGGCCGACTCGGTCTCGCGGTAGCGTCGTTCCAGGTTCGGCACGATGCCTTCGAACGGGTGGGAGCGCTTGACGATATCGCCGCGGTCGTTGAGGTATTTGAAGTCGACATTCTGCGTGCCGCTGCCCTGCAGGATGAATTTCTGCTGGTCGGCGGGCAACTCGTTGAATGGCTTGTCCAGGCTGAACTTGTAATGGGCCGCCAGCGAACCGAGCATCTGGAAGTAATAGACGTTGCGCCTGTCCCAGCCGCGAATCGCCCCTTCGGCCAGGGTCAGCTCGCCATTGACCAGCCGCTTGGTGTCGAAGAACTGCTTGACCCCCAGGCCGTCGCAAGTCGGGCAAGCGCCCGCCGGGTTGTTGAAGGAGAACAGCTTGGGTTCCAGCTCGCTGATGGCGTGACCGCAGATCGGGCAGGCAAAGCGCGCGGAAAAAATGATTTCCTCGCCGGGCTCGTCGTCCATCGGCGCCACCAGGGCGATGCCGTCGGCCAGCTTCAGCGCTGTTTCGAAGGACTCGGCCAGGCGCTGTTGCAGATCGGCCCGGACCTTGAAGCGGTCGACCACCACATCGATCGAATGCTTCTTCTGTTTATCCAGCTTCGGCAATTCGTCCAGTTCGCACAGTTTGCCGTTGACCCGGGCCCGCACGAAGCCCTGGGCGCGCAGTTCTTCGAAAACCATCAGGTGTTCGCCCTTGCGCTCGCGAATCACGGGCGCCAGCAGCATCAGCTTGCTGCCTTCCGGCTGGGTCAGCACCAGGTCGACCATCTGGCTGACGGTCTGGGCTTCCAGGGGAATGTCGTGATCGGGGCAACGGGGGATACCGACCCGCGCATACAGCAAACGCAGGTAGTCGTAGATCTCGGTGATGGTGCCCACCGTCGACCGGGGGTTATGGGAGGTCGACTTCTGCTCGATGGAAATTGCCGGCGACAGGCCTTCGATGGTGTCGACGTCGGGTTTTTCCATCATCGACAGGAACTGCCGGGCGTAGGCCGACAGCGATTCGACATAGCGTCGCTGGCCTTCGGCGTACAACGTGTCGAAGGCCAGGGATGATTTGCCGGATCCGGACAGGCCGGTGATGACGATCAGCTTGTCCCGTGGCAGGGTCAGGTCGATGTTCTTCAGGTTGTGGGTACGGGCCCCACGAATCAGGATCTTGTCCAAAGTGGCCTCGCTCGGCGGGCGTCGAAAACGTAGGAGTATACGGGCAAATACTGGATGGATGCACACTATTGAAGGTGCGATCGCAGCCATACATGAAGACTGCGCGGCAAACGGTCGCCATATACCCTCTCAATCGATGGGACTGGTAGAATCGCCGCCGGTTCACATGAGGTTTTTCCATGCAAGATCCCCACAGCGAACGCATGAGTAGTGGCGAGACACGCGCAGCAAGCGGTCTGGCCCTGGTGTTCGCCTTCCGTATGCTGGGCATGTTCATGGTGTTGCCGGTGCTGGCGACCTATGGCATGGACCTGGCTGGCGCGACCCCGGCTCTCATCGGGCTGGCGATTGGCGCTTATGGCCTGACCCAGGCGATCTTCCAGATCCCGTTCGGGGTCATTTCCGACCGCATCGGCCGGCGTCCGGTCATCTATCTGGGGCTGATCGTCTTCGCCCTTGGCAGTGTGCTGGCGGCAAATGCCGACTCGATCTGGGGCGTGATCGCCGGACGCATCCTACAGGGCGCCGGGGCTATTTCCGCGGCAGTCATGGCGCTGCTGTCGGACTTGACCCGCGAACAACATCGCACCAAGGCCATGGCCATGATCGGCATGACCATTGGTCTGTCGTTCGCCGTGGCCATGGTGGTCGGCCCCTTGGTGACCCGCGCCTTTGGCTTGTCTGGCCTGTTCCTGGCGACTGGGGCCATGGCCCTGGTGGGGATTCTGATCGTGGCGTTCATGGTGCCGCACGCCACCGGCCCGCTGCAGCACCGTGAATCCGGCGTGGCGCGCCAGGCATTGATCCCGACGCTCAAGCACCCGGATCTGTTGCGCCTGGACCTGGGCATTTTCGCGCTCCACGCCATGCTGATGTCCAGCTTCGTAGCCTTGCCGCTGGCCCTGGTCGAGAAGGCCGGCCTGCCCAAGGAGCAGCACTGGTGGGTCTACCTGACGGCGCTGCTGATTTCGTTCTTCGCCATGATTCCGTTCATCATCTATGGCGAGAAACGACGCAAAATGAAACGAGTTTTGCTCGGCTCCGTCATGACGCTGATGCTCACTGAGCTATTCTTCTGGCAGTTCGGCGACAGCTTGCGGGCCCTGGTGATCGGCACGGTGGTGTTCTTCACCGCGTTCAATCTGTTGGAAGCATCGCTGCCGTCGCTGATCAGCAAGGTTTCACCGGCGGGCGGCAAGGGCACGGCGATGGGGGTTTATTCCACCAGTCAGTTCCTGGGTTCGGCGTTGGGCGGGATCCTCGGCGGCTGGCTGTTCCAGCATGGCGGTTTGTCGGTTGTGTTCCTGGGTTGTGCCGCGCTGGCTGCACTTTGGTTAGCCTTTGCTGTTACCATGCGCGAACCTCCCTATGTGACGAGCCTGCGCTTGCCCTTATCGCCCGAGGCGATTCGTGAGGCTGGCCTGACTGAGCGTCTGAAGGCCGTCGTTGGAGTAACCGATGCAGTGGTGGTCGCCGACGAAGCGGCCGTTTACATCAAACTGGACACCGAATTATTGGATCGTGCGACGCTCGAGCGCCTGGTGAACAACCCGGCCCCGAGCACGTGCGAAGCCTAGGAGAACGTTATGGCCCGTGGGGTTAACAAAGTCATATTGGTCGGTACTTGCGGCCAGGATCCCGAAGTTCGTTACCTGCCGAACGGCAACGCCGTGACCAACCTGAGTCTGGCGACCAGTGAACAGTGGACCGACAAGCAGACCGGCCAGAAGGTCGAGAAGACCGAATGGCACCGCGTGTCGATGTTCGGCAAAGTGGCTGAGATCGCCGGCGAATACCTGCGCAAGGGTTCGCAGGTGTACATCGAGGGCAAGCTGCAGACCCGCGAGTGGGAAAAGGACGGTATCAAGCGTTACACCACCGAAATCGTGGTCGACATGCAAGGCACCATGCAACTGCTGGGCGGCCGTCCACAAGGCGACCAGCAACAAGGTGGCAACAACTACCAGCAGTCGGCTCCGGCCCCGCGTCAGCAGGCGCCTCGTCCGCAGTCGGCGCCACAGCCACAACGCGAACGCCCGGCCCCACAACAGGCTGCTCCGCAGCCGGCTCCGGATTTCGACAGCTTTGATGACGATATTCCGTTCTAATTCCTACCTAAGACTATTTTGTAAAGTTTAGGCCTGAGACCCCCGCGATGCGGGGGTTTCGCGTTTTTATGGGCGTAAAAAATATCTTGAGCAAGTTCTTAAGAATTAATACCCTGTAAAAACGTAAAGAAAGGAGTCTGTCGTGGAGCTGTCAGCGCGGAGAATTAAATCCTCGAATGGTGAGCGATTTATCGTTCTAGTCGATGAGGGAGGGATGCCTCTGTGTTATCGCTTATGCAGAGTTGGCCCATCTGTCGACTTGGCGTTGCCCCATAAGTATTCAGCCCAAAGTTAGACCTGCTAACGCTTTACGAAGTAGAAGCTTGGGTCAGCGAAATTTCGCCAGCAGGGTCAATTCTGCATCAGCGGCAACAGAGTGTCGGCGCTGATTGAAAGCTAACCCGCCCGTTAGGCCAAGGCAATTTGAAGGACACTCCTGCATGCACAACAAAATATCCCTCGGATTGGCCTGCACCCCCGAGAAATAGGTACGAGGCTGAGGGGTGGGCCATTAATGAGCGTGTAGGACTTAAATCGCAACAGGGCGTACAGAGCGAATTAATTTTAAGACGCAGAAAGTTGTTGCCACTGCTCGATATATGTCATATCCGCCTCTATTGATGACAGCAAAGCTTCGCAGATTTTTTTACTTTCAACAAAGTTATCTATAGTTTCTGATTTTGCGAGTGCCATAAATTGCACATCATCTAATTTTCGGTTGACCATAGTAAGTTTTTTTCTAGAAGCTCTTTTTCTGAAAGCAGCGCTGCGCATAAAGCATCAGGAAATAACTGACGCTCTAGCTTGGTGATTGCTGTAAAAATATTTTTAACTTCAGGGCTTGTTTTGGAGTGAACAAAGTTTAGTCCAGTTTCATCAACTGCATGGTGCTCCTGGTTTTGACCCTTCCAGTTGATAAGATATAGATTGTAGCTCTACAGTGGTCTAGAAGGCTTTATCTTCTGTTTTGCGAGGTTCGCAAGATGGAGCTGAAGCAAGCCTTTAGTCTTGCATTAAAGCGGTTGAGGACTAGGAGGGGGCTTACTCAAGAGGATTTCTCATTTGTCAGCAGTCGTACTGATCTCAGCACGACGGAACGAGGGCTGCATGCGGTCGGGCAATACCTGCCGCCATGACGTTGGCCATGGCGGCAGTGCCCGCAGATTTGACGAAGCCCGAATGAGCTTGCGTCAGATGTGTACGCAGCCAACTTCAGGCCGCGACCGAGCCCGGATCATTTCCAGCGATTTATATCCCATGCCTTGCGGTCGATATCGAGGTCGGGGAATTTCGCCGGATCGAAGAGCGGCCTTTCCACGCCCGCTTTCAACTGCGCACGGAAGTCGTTGATCACCCGTATTGCCGTAGGGAAAAGCATCAGAATCGCAATAAGGTTCACGAGTGCCAGAATACCCATCATTGGGTCTGAGAAGAAGAACACCGCGGTCGCGTTTGGAGCGGCCGCGCCGAGGAAAATCAAGCCCAGGATCAGCACGCGCAGCACCAGCAGGGCTGGTTTGGACTTGGTGATTGCCGCCAGTGCGTTCTCACCCAGATAAACGTTGTAGATGATAGACGAAAAGGCGAAGAGCAGGATCGCCAGTGTCAGCGCGTAGCGCGACCATTCGCCAAAATGGCTGGCCAGCGACTGCTGTGTCAGCACGATACCGTCGATACCTGTTGCACCGGCCACATAGACATCACCCAGCAGAATGATGAACGCGGTGCAAGAGCAGATCACGATCGTGTCGATGAAGACCGAGAACGATTGGGTGATGCCCTGGCTGACCGGGTGGTGTACCAGTGCGGTCGCTGCGACGTTCGGTGCCGAACCGAGCCCAGCCTCGTTTGAGAACAGCCCGCGCCGCAAGCCTTGCGCAATTGCGGCTCCCATACCACCGGCGATGGCTTCTTCGTAGCCGAAGGCGCTCGAGACGATGTGTACGAAGAGCGCCGGAATCTCACCGAGGTTCATCGCGATGACGATCAGGGCAAGGGCCAGGTAACCCAGCGCCATGACCGGCACCACGACATCGGCCGCCTTGGCGATACGCTTGATGCCACCAAAGATCACAAATCCCGTGACGATGACCAGTAGCGCTCCGGTCACGTAGCGGCTGATCCCGAACGAATCCTGCACCGCGCCCGCAACAGTGTTGCCTTGGAACGCGTTGAAGCCAAGGCCGAAGGCCGACAGCAAGCAGACCGCATAGACGATCGCCAGCCAGTTGTAGTTCGACCCGAGGCCACGCCGGATATAGTCGGCTGGGCCGCCACGGAAGGAGTGTTCACCGTCGGTGCTCTTATAAACCTGAGCAAGCGTGCATTCAACGAGACTCGTCGCCATGCCAACCAGCGCGATGCACCACATCCAGAAAACCGCGCCAGGCCCACCGAGCGTAATGGCTACCGCTACGCCGGCAATGTTCCCGCCGCCGACGCGACCGCCCACGGACACGAGGAGCGCCTGTCGCGCGCTGAGGTTGTTGGGGTCGCTGTTCTGGTTCTTTCCTGAGAGCACGCGGAACATCCGGCCGAAGAACTCGAACTGGACGAAACCCGACATAATTGTGATGAACACGCCAAAGACGACGAGGATGGGAATAAGCGACCACCCCCACGTGAGGCTGTCGACATACCCAAACAGCGTTTGCAGGAATTCCATCTGTATCTCCTATTTCTTATTATCGGCGGTGCCTCTCTCTTGAGAGCGCCGCGATCAGTATCTGCCTGGTTTGACGTCCGATTTATCGGCTTCGCACGTTTCGGTGCCGCCGACCGTTCCCGATCCGAACACCCGCAGTACGGCACCGTCGAGTTGTTCGAGGGCAGCACCGGCCCTTATCGCTGGCAGTGGCCGGGCCCTGGCGGGGGCAACTGTACTACAGAGCGGTAGTTTCGGCGCCCTGAGAGTGATGCTTAATCAGCCTCAGGGGCTGTTCTGTGCATGCCAACCGCGACCATGTGTCTTGCACATGGATTGTTGGATAGCGACAGCCCCCGAGATTCCGAGGCATCTCCTGCCCAATAGCACTGGCTGCTGGGAGCACGAGACAAGTATCTCATTTCACCTTTCCCCCTTTCTCTCGACAGCGGTGAGATTACCGATCCTTGGGCGCTGCCACGGTGCGTAAGCTTGGCTTCGTTGGTGCGTCGAGGTTTTCCGTCAATAAGTTCGATAACGGCTACCTCAAGCCATTGCTTGATCAGCCGCAATACCCCACCAGCCATGAATGTTAGCTGCTGTGCATAGAGTTGCGTAACGAGTCTACTCCGCCAATAGTTTGAAAAAGGCCCCAAGCGCACTCTGCCCTTGGGGCTTTTTATTTCTGAGCGCAGGCCAGGTTCGTGGCTCGAGGACACCGCGCGATCCAGGTCTTGCTCACAAATCCAGATCCAATAGCACCTGCATCGTCTCGCCAACCGACTGGCTCAACCACGTGGCCTTGTCCTTTGCTCGCATCGGCCGGGATCTGAAGACCGAGGGCAAGGCCTTGAGTGGTATTGGCGTTTCCTATTACGCACAAGGACGGCCATGGAGGCCATCGAATGCAGCACCCTTCATGTGCGGTTGACCGACGTGGCGGGGCAGTGGCTGCGTAGCGCAGCAGATGGGATTCGTGGCGACGAGCTTCCGGGCACACCCTTGATGCTTGAGGCAAAACCGCACTTCGTCGACGAAGCGCGGTTTTTTTTGCGTTTCTTTAGAGGTGCCGTGTAGTTAGCGATTGGCCGCCAGGAATTGCTCGGTGCTCACCACACTCGCGTAGGCAAAACCCAGCGCGGCCATGAACGCCGCATGCACCTGGGCTGCCGGCACGACGACGCCGTTGAATTCCAGGTCGAGGGTGGCGCAGGCATCATGGATCACCGTGACGCCGTAGCCCAGGTCCGCTGCCGCCCGCACCACGCCGTGAACGCACATGTGGCTCATGCTGCCGACCACCACCAGTTGTTCGATGCCGTGCTGGTCGAGGATGGCTTGCAGTTCGGTTTCGCGAAACGAATTGACGAAGTGCTTGAGGACCACTGGTTCATCGGCGCGGTTGAGCACCTTGGGGTGCAACTGTGCGCCTTCGGAGCCAGGGGTGAAGAATGGCGCGTCGTCGGAGGTGAATTCGTGGCGGACATGCACCACGCTGTCGTCAGCCTGGCGAAAGGCTTCGATCAAGCGAGCGGCGTTATCGGCAGCGGCTTGGGCGCCGACCAACGGCCATTTGCCTTGGGGGAAGTAGTCGTTCTGGATATCGACTACGATGAGCGCTTGTTTGGACATGGGGGCTTCCTTGATCAGATTGGGTGTGAAGCCAGTATTGGCTTTTGCCGCCGCTTCGAGGATTGGCCGCAACGACAATAAGCGAGGGAAAACTGACAATGACGCAGCAAAGGGCAGTCGCCGAGCTTGGGGTGCTCATCTACCCCGGCGCGCAACTGGCGGCGGTGCATGGCTTGACCGATCTGTTTGCCGTGGCGCAGCGGATCGCGGCCGAGCATGCCAGCGTGCAGTTGCCAACGCTGCGGGTGAGTCACTGGCGGGCGGAGGAGGGCGAGGCTCCGCTGCGGGTGTTCGACAGCGAAACCGGCCCGGCGGGCAAGCTGGTGGCGTTGTTGATTCCACCGTCCCTTGCCGGTTTCAGTGCAGGCTTGGTCTCCCAGGCGCTGATGGATTGGCTGCGGGCGCAGCATGCCGACGGCACAGTGCTGGGCGGGGTTTGCGTGGGCTCGATCCTGCTGGCCGAAAGCGGCCTGCTCGACGGGCGCAGCGCCACCACCCACTGGACCTCGGCCAAGACCTTTGCCGCGCGTTACCCGAAGATCAAGCTCAACGCCGACAAACCCATCGTCGACGACGGTGACCTGATCACCACCGCCGGGCTGATGGCCTGGTCGGAACTGGGGCTGCGCCTGGTGGACCGCCTGCTCGGCCCCAGCATCGCCACGCGCACGGCGCAATTTCTGGTGATCGAGCACAGCGACAGCGCGAGCCAGTGCGGCAGTAACTTTGCGCCCATCCTCGGCCATGGCGACCCGGCGATTCTCAAGGTCCAGCATTGGTTGCAAAGCAGCGGCGCGGTGGAGGTTTCCCTCGGTGCGATGGCCGAACGCGCCGGTCTGGAAGAACGTACTTTCCTGCGCAGGTTTCGCGCCGCCACCGGGCTCAAGCCCACCGAATACTGCCAGCACCTGCGGGTTGGCAAGGCCCGGGAAATGCTGGAATTCACCAATGGCACCATCGACCACATTGCCTGGACCGTCGGTTACCAGGACCCGAGCGCCTTTCGCGCGACGTTCAAGAAAATCACCGGGTTGGTGCCGAGTGATTACCGGGCGCGGTTTGGGGTGAGCCCGCCGAGTACTCCCAAGGGTTGACTGACCCGCTTGCCCCGCTGGGCTGCGCTTGTAGGAGCTGTGTGGAGCTGTGTAGGAGCTGTCGAGTGCAACGAGGCTGCGACCTTTCCACAACCAATTGAATCCAGAGCGAAAGATCAACATCAAAAGATCGCAGGCTCCTACACCTAGCGGGGACTCCCTCGCCACAGGATGGGGTTGCGTCTGCTGCTGGCCATCGTGCAATTTGCGGGACGTCAATTGTGTGTCGTGCAGAATGAAACAGGCCCGGTGCTATCAACTGCGCGCAATACACCCGCGTGGCCACCCCATCCTTGCGATGACACCGTTGGCCTGATCTCTGCAGCTTCCCTTGTCTAAAGCCATCGAGCGCAGGAAAAAGGGCAACGCATGACACCAGTCAATCGCAACAAGCGGGTAGTGGCCTATTCGGTCAATCCACAAGCGCCGCGCCATGAGGTCGAGACCAATCGCGCGCTGGCCCAGTGGCTGGCACAGATCCTGGGATGGGAGTACGGCGACAGTCATGACTCCCAGCGGCATGCCGGTCATGATCTCTATCTGTTGCCCACGCAAACCCTGATCGGCGCCGAAGCCGCGATGCGCCTGGGAGTCCAGGGGCCGGAGGATGTGTGGGGTGGGTATGTCGAGCATGATTTTATCTGCACCAAGGCGATTACCCATGGTCTGTTGAATAAGGACGCCGTGGCGCCCAAAGGCTGGTCGCCCCTGTTTGCCAAGCACACACGAGGCGCGGTGCTCGATGGCGTGACGGTCTTTTCGCTCAAGGATGCGCGCCCCGCCGCCGAGCACTTGTTGTACACCGGGCCGATTCGCCTCAAGCCGATCCATGCCTGTGCCGGGCGTGGCCAGCGGCTGATCAAGAGCCTGGCGCAGTTCGATGAAATTGTCGCCGGGCCTGACGCCCAGGCGCTGTTTCACGATGGGGTGGTGCTGGAACAGCACCTCAACGAGGTCAAGACCCAGAGCGTCGGCCAGAGCTTCATCAACGGCAAGGTCTTGAGCTATTGCGGCGTGCAACACCTGACCCACGACAGCGAAGGGGTGGAGGTGTACGGCGGGTCGGACCTGCTGGTGGTGCAGGGCGGCTATATTGAGTTGCTCAGGCTCGAACTGCCCGACGATGTGCGTGAGGCGGTGCGGCTGGCGCAAGTGTTCGATGATGCCGCGAACCAGGCCTACCCGAGTTTTTTTGCGTCGCGGCGCAATTACGACATTGCCCAGGGCCTGGATGCCGCCGGCCAGCCGCGTGGCGGCGTGTTGGAACAGTCGTGGCGCATGGGCGGCGCCAGCAGCGCTGAACTGGCGGCGTTGCAGGTGTTCGTCGAAGCGCCCGCAACCAGCGCGGTACGGGTGTCCTCGGTGGAGACCTACACCGAACAACCGCTGCCGCCCGGCGCGAGGGAGGTCTATCGCGGCGCGGCGCACAACGGCGACTTCCTTCTCAAATACGTAACGGTTCAATCCTATGACGGCTAGCAGTGAAACCATTCAGATCGAGATTGACGATGAACGCATGAACGGGACGTTCCTGAGTCCCAAGTCGAAGGTCCCTGGCGTGTTGTTCGTGCACGGTTGGGGTGGCAGTCAGGAGCGCGACCTGGAACGGGCCAAAGGCATCGCCGGCCTGGGTTGCGTGTGCCTGACCTTCGACTTGCGTGGACACACCGGCGGGGCGGGGATTCCGTTGGCGCGGGTCACCCGCGAGGACAATCTGCGGGACCTGTTGGCGGCATACGACCGACTGCTCGCGCACCCAGCCTTGGATACCTCGGCGATTGCCGTGGTGGGCACCAGTTATGGCGGCTACCTGGCTTCGATCCTGACGTCGCTGCGCCCGGTACGTTGGCTGGCCCTGCGGGTGCCGGCGCTGTACCGCGACGAGCAATGGCACACGCCCAAGCGCGATCTGGACAAGACCGACCTGCTGGATTACCGCGGCACCCTGGTGCATGCCAGCACCAATCGCGCCTTGCAGGCATGTTCGCAGTTCACCGGCGATGTGTTGCTGGTGGAGTCCGAGACCGATGCCTACGTCCCTCATGCCACCATCATGAGCTACCGGGCGGCGTGCCAGCAGACCCACTCACTGACTCACCGGATCATCGACGGCGCCGACCATGCCTTGAGCGACCCCGTGTCACAGCAGGCCTACACCTCGATCCTGGTGGGCTGGATCACGGAAATGGTGGTGGGAGAGCGGTTGAGCATTATTCAGGAGCGGTAGATGGCGGGCCTCATCGCGAGCAGGCTCGCGATAAGCCGCTACGGGCAACCCATCACTTGAGCCTAGGCTTGACCCGCAACGCCTTGGCCTTCGCCTCGATCACCAGGTACATCACCACGGTAATCAGCAACGGCAGGATGAAGTAGATCGCCCGGTAGGCGATCAGACCCGCCAGCAGGCTGCCCCGCGACACTTCATGTTGCAGCAGCGCAACGAACACCGCCTCCAGCACCCCAAGCCCTGCCGGAATGTGGGTGATCACCCCGGCAATGCTGCTGATCAGCAACACCCCGAGCACCATCGGATAATCCAGTTTGCCGGGCAGCAACGTGAAGATCACCGCCGCCATCAACGACCAGTTCAGCGCGCCCAGCGCCAGTTGCAGCACCGCCATGCGCAGCGAAGGCAGGTTGATTTCCATGCCGCGAATCGTCCACGCCCGGCGCTTGGAAAACCGGCAGGCCACCAGGTAACCGGCGCTCACCAGCAACAACAGCGCGCCGACGCCTTGCAGCGCATCGCTGCTGAGTTTCCAACCCGGCGGCATGGTCACCAGGGCGCTGCTGAACACCACCCCGGCCAGGGTCATGTAGCCGAACCAGTTGGTGGCCAGGCTCAGGCCGAGAATCTTGGCAATATTCCCGGTGCTGACCCCCAGCCGTGAATACAGCCGATAGCGCATGGCGATGCCACCGACCCAGGCGCTGAGGTTGAGGTTGAACGCGTAACTGATCACCCCCACCGGCAAGATCTGCCGCCAACCCAATTTCTGGCGGATGTAGGTGCGGCCGATCAAGTCGAAGCAGGCATAGGTGATGAAGCTGGTGACGGTCAGCGCGGCGGCGATGACCAAGGTGCGCACCTTGAAAGCGGCCAGGGTGGCGAACACTTCGGCCCAATCGATGCGTCGGGCCAAGGCGGTAAACAGCACGATCAACAGCAGGAAAAACGCCAGGCTCAGCGGTCTTTTCCAGCGGCTCCAGCGGGATTTGGGCTTGGACTGTTCCGGCCCATGGGCAGCTCTCGGCGCGGTGTGCGCTTCAGAAGGGGTCATGGGGGGCGCTCCGGACCGCCGACGGCGGCGAAAAGGGTTTCAGACGCGGTTTATGGGCCGGTAGCAAGCCGGCCCAGGCCGGGAAATGGCGCAAAAAGTGGAACACCATGAAACCGATGGTCATGCGCCACAACAGGCCGCGGGGGGCGCGGTCCTCGGGCATGGCGGCGCAATGGTAGCGGCTCAGGTAGTCGAGGCGCTCGAACAGCTCGCGGTTGAACGCCCGGTCGCGGATCAGCACATTGGCTTCCAGGTTCAGGGACAAGCTCAGCGGGTCGAGGTTGCTCGAACCCACGGTGCTCCAGTCCTCATCCACCAGGGCGACCTTGCCGTGCAGGGGGCGCTCGCAATATTCGTAGATCACCACGCCGGCCTTGAGCAGGTAGCTGTAGAGCATGCGGGCGGCGAGCTTGGCGATCATCATGTCCGGCTGGCCCTGCAGGATCAGTCGTACTTCCACGCCACGGCGCGCGGCATTGCGGATCTCGCGCAGCAACCGGTAGCCAGGGAAGAAATAGGCGTTGGCGATCACCACCCGCCGTTGGGCCCTGCGCAGTACTTGCAGGTAGACCTCTTCGATGTCGGTTTGATGTTCGTGGTTATCCCGGTAAACCAGGCGCACCTGGCCGTCGTGGTCGCTGAACGCCAGCTCGTTGCGACGGCTGCGGCGGCGTTGCCACCAGTATTTGGCCCGGGCCGGTCGGCCGCTTTGCAACAGCGCGAAGTGATGGATATCCACCACCGCCGGGCCTTTGACCTCCACGCAATAGTCCTGCTTGGCCTCGGGGCCGAAATCGCCCAGGTGATCGGCGGAAAAATTGATCCCGCCGATAAACGCAATCACCCCGTCCACCACCACGATTTTGCGGTGCAGGCGGCGGAACCAGTTGGTGCGGATCCCCAGGTGCCGAGGCGCCGGGTCGAATATCTGCAAGCGCACCCCGGCGTCGCTCAACGAGGCCAGGAAAGCGGTGGTCAGCTCACCGCAGCCGAAGCCATCGAGGCTGACGGTGATGCGCACGCCACGCTCGGCGGCTTCGACCAACAGATCCCGCAGTTCATAGCCAACCTTGTCCTCGAACAGGATGAAGGTCTCCAGGAGGATTTCAGTTTCGGCCCGACGAATGGCCTCGAAGACTCTGGGGAAATACTCCTCGCCGTTTTCCAGCAGCTTGACGCGATTGTTGCCGTGCCAGCCGTATTCGATATCCGTCAGCGCCGGGTTGCGCTCGGAGGGTGGCGACTCGACCTGCTCAACCGTCGCCTTGTTCATCGTCGCGCTCATAATTGGATCTCCACCGACAGCGGTGCGTGGTCGGACAGGTGTGACCAAGGGCGTACATTCAATACTTTGGCATGACGGGCCTTGAGGTTGCGCACGTAGATGCGGTCCAGACGCAGGACCGGCAGTCGCGCCGGAAAGCTGCGGGCCGGTTTGCCCCACTGTTCGGCGAACACTTCGCGCAGGCCACTGGGTTCGAGCAGTTCACTGGCCTTGCCGCGCCAGTCGTTGAAGTCGCCAGCGACGATCACTGGCGCGTCGGGCGGCAGTTCGCTCAAGCGCTGGCAAAGCAGCTTGAGTTGCGCGACACGATGACCTTCGCGCAGCCCCAAATGCACGCAAATGGCATGCACTTGCGGTCCATCGCCCGGTAGGCGCAGCACGCTGTGGAGCATGCCGCGGTTTTCGTGGCCGCTGATGGACACGTCCAGATTGTCGTGGCGGATGATCTGGAATTTCGACAACAGCGCGTTGCCGTGGTCGCCCGCCGGGTACACCGCGTTGCGCCCGTAGGCGAACTGCGGCCAGAGGCTGTCGGCGAGGAACTCGTATTGCGGCATGCTCGGCCAGTTGCTGTAGCGCTGGGGGTGGTGTTCGTGGGTGCCGTGGACTTCCTGCAAGAACACCACGTCGGCGGACACGCTGCGCACCGCTTCGCGCAGTTCCGGCAGGATGAAGCGCCGGTTCAGGGCGGTGAAGCCCTTATGGGTGTTGACCGTCAGCACGGTGAAGTGGCTGACCTGGTCGAAATCCTGGGGCTGTGGCTGGGTCGGCTCGTGGGTCGCTTCGCCGGTTTCCGGGCGGTTCATGGCAATACCCCTTCGGCCGGGCGCTCGCCGGGTGCGGTGGCGAGGTCCTTGTCCAGATGGAAGTGTTCCAGCAAGTGGCGCGCGTCATAGGGCGCGCGGACTTTGATGTCGTTGTCGAAATAGCAGAACACTTCCCGGCTTTTGCGGGCCCGAGGTTTCTTGTCGGGGTCGATCAGGTGGGCGTCGGCGGGTTGCTTGCCGTGGCTCCAGGCCTCGATCCGGCTGCCCCAGCGCTTCAACGCTTCGTCGGTATAGCCGCTGGCGTACAGCTGCTCGGCACCGTGCAGGCGCAGGTAGACGAAATCGCTGGTGACGTCTTCGCGGTAGGGCCACTTACCGGCCGTGTCGGCGATCACCAAGGCCACGTCGTAGCGCTTGAGCAACGTGACGAAGTGCGGGTCGATAAAACTGTCATGGCGGATTTCTACGGCGTGGCGCAGTGGGCGCTTTTTGTCAGTCATGATGCTGGCGTGGCCGTCCAGGCGCGGCTCGTGCTCGTGGGCCAAGGCGGCGGCGCCTTCGGTGTCGTGGGGCAGCTGCTTGAGGAAGACCTCGAACAGTTCCGAGTCGAATTCGAAACTGGGCGGAAACTGCCAGAGGATTGCCCCCAGTTTTTCCTTGAGTTCCAGCACGCCGGAGGCAAAGAAGTTGGCCAACGGCTTGCGGATGTCCCGCAGGCGCTTGATGTGGGTGATGAAACGCGGGGCCTTGACGCTGAACACGAAGCCGGGCGGTGTCTCGGCATACCACTGGGCATACCGTTCGGGGCGTTGCAGGGCGTAGAACGATCCATTGATTTCGATGCTGTTGACCGCTCGCGAGGCGAATTGCAATTCCCGTTTCTGAGTCAGCCCCTTGGGGTAGAAATCCCCCCGCCAAGGTGTGTAGCGCCAGCCGGAAATACCAATGTGGATCGCCGTCATGTATCCCTCCCGTGCCAATGACCTCGTACTGCCTGTGTCTTGTGATGACTGTTGCGCGGTCCGGAAAGTTTCGATGGGGTGCCCAGCGGTGGGGGGGCGTGCCCGTTGTGTGGGAGCAAGGCTTGCCCGCGAACAGGCGCCTCGATGCCTGAAAGACTGCGGTGCCGCTATCGCGAGCGAGCCTTACGCCCACCTGAATTCCCTCGCCAGCCGGGTGGTGTTGCCCAAGCGGTTGATCAAGGAACCGAAGGAGGGGAACGAAGCATCTGGTGAGCTACTGGCCGCAATTTTTATGGATGACCTTATTGCGCACTTCAGTCATCGCTTGATCATCCAACGCCACCCAAAGATGCTGCTTGCCAGCAATCTGCGCCGCCACCGGCAAACCATCGCGATACACCAGTCGATTAGTCGCCAATGCCGGCACTTTCGGCCCCGGCAGCAAGGTGCCGGCCAAGTTCAGCGGGTCGACGCCGCACACCGCCACCAGGCTGCCGTCGGAGGGGCGCCGACGGGTCTCGCGCAGCAGTGGGATGGCTTCGGGCAGGGCGAATTGTTCGCCCGCCAGCCCACTGACAAAACGCCCGCCACGAATCTCGCCCCGCGCCTCCAGGCGATGAAAGGTGCGCAGCAGCTCGCGCCAGCTCGGCAACCAATCCGCCTCCCGCTCCAGCAAGCGCCAGAACACCACGCCGTAACGGCGCAGCAGGGTCATGGCGATGTGTTCCAGGGTTTGCGGCGCGGTGGGCGCGGGGCGGTTGCCCTCCACGGGCACCGCTTGACTGCGGCGCAACAAGGCCCAGCGGCCGGCGTCGTCCATGCCACCGACAAACGCTCCACGCCCGCGCCGACTGCTGCGGGCCTGGCGTTTGCTGGCCGGGGTGATCAGCGCGCGCAAGCCGGCGAAACTGTCGGCATTCACCCACCCGGCGCCCACCAGTTCCTGCAAGGCGATTTCCAGTTCGCTGCGCAGCAGGTGGGCTTCGTGGACCAGTTCATCGAAAAACAGTGCGCCGTGTTCGCTGAGGGCCTGATGGACTTTTTGCGCCTTGGGCGACAACTCATCAAGGGCCGTTTGCCCGGCCAGGCTGCTCCACAATGTCACCTGGCTGCGCGGCAGCAACACCACCGGCGTGCTGCGCAGGGCGCTGGCGGAAGGCTTCTGGCGCGTGCTCAGGCGCGTCCATACCCACTTGCCATTGCGGCACAACTCATCGAGCCAACGGGGCGAATAGTCCTTGACCCGCGCCGGCAGCAGGTCGCTGTCCCAGGCAGAGGCAGCGGCCGGGAAGCCTTCGAACTGGCCCAGGATCGATGGCAACACGGCATTGCCCCGGCCTTGGGTCGACGATGACAGGTGCTGCCAGTCGAACAGAAACCGCATGAAATCCTGCAACGTCACGGGTTCGATTTCCCGGCGCAGGCGCTTGACCGTGTAGCGATGGATCCGCGCCAGCAAATGCCGCTCGCACCATTCCTCTTGCCTGGTGCCCGGCGTGAACCGTCCGCGCAGCACATAGCCTTGTTGTTCAAGCTGCGCCAGGGCCTGGGTGACCTGCGGGGTCGACAGCCCCAGCGGGTAGGCGATGGCCTTCAACGGTAACGGACCAAAGGCACTGAGTCGGGCGCGGAGCACTTCCACCAACGCTTCGTCACCGCCCCAGGCTTCATCGAAACCTGCCAGGGCGGTCAGCGCCGGTTGCCAGCGGGCTTGTGGATAAAGGGCTTGCAGGCAGGTCAGGCGCTCCAGCGGCACCCACAGACCACGCTCGGCAGTGATCTGCAGGTGGCTGGCGCGACCACTCGCGGCCAATGCCTGCAGCCAATCCAGCCACGGCGCGTGGGTGTCGGCTTCACTGTCGGCGATGCAGGCCAGGCTCATCAAGGCTTCATGCATCTCATCGAGATTGGCCGGTGTCGGCCAGGCCTCACAGCGGACCGACTGGATGGCGTCGGCGTCCAGTGCGCCCAGGTCGTCGGTGGCCTGTGGATCGCTCCAGCGCCGGTTGATCACGGCCTGGGTCCGCCGTTCTTCCAGCGGCGCATCGTCGAGAAAGGTGTAGGGGCGGGCGCTGAGAATTTCGGCCGCCAGCGGTGAGGGTGCTGGCAGGTCGCGGCTGATCAGGCGAACCTTGCCCGCTTCCATGCGCCGCAACAGCGTCAGCCAGCCTTCGCTGTCCATGGCTTCGTGCAGGCAATCGTCGAGGGTCTGTTCCACCAAAGGGTGGTCGGGGATCTCACGCTCGCCGGCCAGGTTTTCCAGGCAGGCGATCTGGTCCGGAAACACGCTGGCAATCAGGTCCTCGCTTTTCATCCGCTGGATCTGCGGCGCGACTTTGCGTCCGCCGACGTAGCGCGGCAAGGCCAGGGCCACGCCAGCGTTCCAGCGCCAGCGCACGCCGAACAGCGGTGCATCCAGCACCGCCTGGACCAGGATCTGTTCGGCGCTGTGGCTGTTGAGGTAGCGCCAGACCTCGTCCAGTTCGAAGCTGTGACTGGTGGACAGTGAGAGCACGATGGCGTCTTCACTGGCGGCGGCCTGCAATTCGAAGTTGAAAGTGCGGCAGAAACGCTTGCGCAAGGCCAGCCCCCAGGCGCGGTTGATACGGCTGCCGAAGGGCGTGTGGATGATCAGTTGCGTGCCGCCGGACTCGTCGAAAAAACGCTCCATCAGCAACGTGTCCTGGGACGGCAGGGCGCCGAAGGCCTGGCGCGCCGGGGCCAGGTAATCCACCAGTTGTTCAGCGCTGGCCAGGTTCAGTTGCAGGGTACCGGTGAGCCAAGCGAGGGCCGATTGCAGGTTGCCCGGCGTGGCGCCGAGCAGTTGATCCAGCTGGGCTTGCAGGCGCGCCACGGCCAGGGACAGTTCGGCGCTGCGCCCAGGCGCTTCACCGAGCCAGAACGGGATGGTCGGCGGCTGCCCCTGGGCATCCTCGACCCGCACGCGGCCGGTCTCGACGCGAATGATGCGATACGACGTATTGCCCAACTGGAACACGTCGCCAGCAATGCTCTCTACCGCGAAGTCTTCGTTGACGCTGCCGATGTTCAGCCCTTGGGGTTCGAGCAGCACGCTGTAGTCGGCATTGTCTGGAATGGTGCCGCCGCTGGTCACCGCCGTGAGCTTGCTGCCCCGACGCCCGCGCAAGGTCCGGGTCACGGCATCGCGGTGCAGGTAGGCGCTGCGCACGCCCAGGCGGCCATTGAGGCCTTCGGCGAGCATCTGCAACAGCGCCTGGTAATGCCCTTCGTCCAGTTCCGCGTAGGGCGCGGCGCGGCGCAAGGTTGCCAGCAGCGCTTGTTCCGACCATTCCTGGCAACTGACTTCGGCGACGATCTGCTGGGCCAGTACATCCAGCGGCGCCTTGGGGATGTGCAGGATGTCGAGTTCGCCACGGCGTACGCAGTCGAGCAGGGCGGCACATTCGATCAAGTCGTCGCGGGTGGTGGCGAACAGGCGTCCCTTGGGCGTGCCACCGACCTGATGGCCGGAACGGCCGACCCGTTGCAGGAATGCCGAGATCGAGCGGGGCGAGGCGATCTGGCACACCAGGTCGACATCGCCAATGTCGATGCCCAGCTCCAGGGACGCGGTGGCGATCAGCACCTGCAGTTCGCCGCGTTTCAGGCGTTGTTCGGCGTCGAGGCGAAACTCTTTCGCCAGGCTGCCGTGGTGAGCGGCCACGGCGTCCTTGCCCAGGCGCTCGCTCAGATGACGGCTCAGGCGTTCGGCCAGGCGCCGCGTATTGACGAACACCAGGGTGGTGCGATGTTTCCGGGCCAGCTCGGCGAGGCGGTTGTAGACCTGTTCCCACACGTCATTGGCCATCACCGCCGACAGCGGCACTGGCGGCACCTCGATGTCCAGGTCCCGGGGGCGGGCGTGGCCGATGTCGACGATTTCACAGGCGCGTCCTTCGCCGACGAGAAAACGTGACACCGCTTCGATGGGCTTTTGCGTGGCGGACAGGCCGATGCGCATCAGCGGTTCGGCGCACAGGGCTTGCAGGCGCTCCAGGCTCAAGGCCAGGTGGCTACCGCGCTTGCTGGCGGCGATGGCGTGGATTTCGTCGACGATGACCGTGCGGGTGCTGGCGAGCATCTGTCGGCCGGAGTCGGAGCCGAGCAGCACGTAGAGCGATTCGGGGGTGGTCACCAGGATGTGCGGCGCGGTCTTGCGCATCGCCGAGCGTTCTTTCTGCGGTGTGTCGCCGGTACGCACGGCGGTGGTGATGTGCAGCGGCGGCAGGTCCATCCGTCGCAGCTGTTCGGTGATGCCGGCCAGCGGATTTTGCAGGTTGATCTGGATATCGTTGCTCAAGGCCTTGAGCGGAGAGACATACACCACCAACGTCTGGTCCGGCAGGCCGCCCTGTTCCAGGCCGCGATGCACCAGGTCATCGAGCACGGCGAGAAAAGCCGTCAGGGTCTTGCCCGAGCCGGTAGGCGCCGCCACCAGGGTCGAGCGACGCTGGCCGATCAACGGCCACGCTTGGGCCTGGGCGGCCGTGACCGCCGGGAATGTCTGGCTGAACCAGGCGCGAACGGCGGGGTGAAAGCCGGCCATGGCGTGGTTGGCTGCAAGGGGCAGATTCATGGGGGCAGTTTAGGCGGGTGGGGTGGGGAAGATGCAAGTACCGTCCGGGACCTCTACTGCCTGTTCGGACCTCTTCGCGAGCAAGCCCGCTCCCACAGGGGAATGCATTCCAAATATGGGAGCGGGCTTGCTCGCGAAGAGGTCCTTGAAGTCGGCCAAAAACCCAGGATCTGCACATTGCGGATGACGGTTGCGCACTAAACCCGCAAAATGCAACGATTCCGGCAACGCCTGTGGGCGTTGTCGACCTCATTTTTGTGCCAATAGACTGGGCCTGCTGACTTTATGCGAATGCGCCTTATGTTACTGGGCGGCGGAAATGCCCTTGGGCAGGCGCTGATTCGCCTCGGTGCAGAAGAAGACATCGGTTTTCTTGCCCCCCGCCCACCCGAAGACGGTTGGGATGCCGCGAGCCTGACGCAACTGCTCGACGACACCCGCCCGGACGCCTTGATCAACCTGGCGTACTACTTCGACTGGTTCCAGGCCGAGGCCGTCAGCGAGCAGCGCCTGGCCAGCCAGGAGCGCGCTGTCGAGCGCCTGGCTGAGCTGTGCCAGCATCACAACATCGTTTTGCTGCAACCCTCGAGCTATCGCGTGTTCGATGGTTCCCGCGCCACGGCCTACAGCGAGAAGGACGAGCCCGTGCCCCTGGGCGTGCGCGGCCAGGCGCTGTGGCGGATCGAGCAAAGCGTGCGCGCCACCTGCCCGCAACACGTGCTGCTGCGGTTTGGCTGGCTGCTGGACGACAGCGGCGATGGCATTCTCGGGCGTTTCCTGGCCCAGGCCGAACAACCCGAAGAGCTGTTGCTGGCTGACGACCGCCGCGGTAACCCGACGCCGGTGGACGATGCCGCGCGCGTGATCATCTCGGTGCTCAAGCAACTCGATTGCGCCGCGCCGCTGTGGGGCACCTATCATTACGCCGGCCACGAGGCGACTACACCGCTGGCGCTGGGCCAGGCGATCCTCACCGAAGCCCGCGCCCTGCATCCGCTGGCCATCGAGTCGCCCACCGCCCAGGCCCATGCCGCACGGCCGGACGCCGCGGAAGAACCGCAGCACGCGGTGCTGGCCTGCAAGAAAATTCTGCACACTTTCGGGATCAAGCCCCGCGCCTGGCGCGCGGCACTCCCGAGCTTACTGGATAGGTTTTATCGCCATGGCTGAAGGCCCTGTTTTAATCACCGGCGGCGCGGGTTTCATTGGTTCGCACCTGACCGACGCCTTGCTCGCCAAGGGACATTCGGTGCGCATCCTCGATGACCTGTCCACCGGCAAACGCAGCAACCTGCCGCTGGACAACCCCGCGCTCGAACTGATCGAAGGCGACGTCGCCGATCCCGCGCTGGTGGCGCGGGCCATGGCCGGTTGTAGCGCCGTGGCGCACCTGGCGGCGGTGGCCTCGGTGCAAGCCTCGGTGGACGACCCTGTGCGCACCCACCAGAGCAATTTCATTGGCACCCTGAATGTCTGCGAAGCCATGCGCCAGAACGGTGTGAAACGGGTGCTGTTCGCCTCCAGCGCAGCGGTCTACGGCAACAACGGCGAAGGCGAGTCCATCGACGAAGAAACCCCCAAGGCTCCGCTTACGCCGTATGCCTCGGACAAGCTGGCCAGCGAGTTCTACTTTGACTTCTATCGTCGCCAGCATGACCTGGAGCCGGTGGTGTTCCGCTTCTTCAACATCTACGGCCCGCGCCAGGATCCGTCCTCGCCGTATTCCGGGGTCATCAGCATCTTCAGCGAACGGGCGCAGAAAGGCCTGCCGATCACCGTGTTTGGCGACGGCGAGCAGACCCGGGATTTTGTCTACGTCGAAGATCTGGTGGATTTGCTGGTGCAGGCCATCGAGAAGCCTGAGGTGGAAGTGGGCGCGGTGAACGTCGGCTGGAACCAGGCCACGACCCTCAAGCAGATGCTCCAGGCCCTGGCCGCCGTGGTGGGCGATCTGCCGCCGATCAGCTACGGCCCGGCGCGCTCCGGCGACATCCGTCATTCGCGGGCCGACAACCATCGGCTGTTGCAGCGCTTCAGTTTTCCACCGCAAACACCGATGAGCGTGGGGCTGGCGCGGTTGTTGGGGCGCTGAGTTCTCAGCAACCATGAACTAAATGTGGGAGCGAGCCTGCTCGCGATAGCGCAGTGTCAGTCAACAATATTGCTGACTGATCCACCGTTATCGCGAGCAGGCTCGCTCCCACCGTTTTTTCTTACCCTCAAGTGTGGGTCAGAACTTGTAGCCCAACCCGACCATGTAGATCCATGGGTCCACATCGACATTCACCTTGGCCCGTGTGCCGCCGGCCACGGCGTTGTTGTCCACATACGCGGTGGTGTCGATGTCGATGTAGCGAATCTGGCCGTTGATCATGACGTTGTCGGTCAACATGTAGTCAGCGCCCACTTGCCATGCCATACCCCAACTGTTGCTCGCGCGGAAATTGCTGAAGCCATTGGCACTGGCTTCGCTGCCAACGTGTTCGTCGTAGATCCAGGTGTAGTTGATGCCCGCGCCGACATAAGGCTGGAACGTCGACTTGGCGTCGAGTGGGTAGTAGACCAGGCTCAGGGTTGGCGGCAGGTGCTTGAGGGTGCCGAGCTTATTGTTGGCCGCGCCCAGGGCGGTGCCTTTGATTTTTACGTCATGCTCGAACGGCGAGGCCGCCAGCAGTTCGATCCCCAGGTTATTGGTGATCATGTAGGCGAAGTTCAAGCCCAGCTGCGTGTCGCTGCTCATGGTCGCCTTGCCGCCCAGGTCGGCGCCGGCCAGAGGGCCACGGTCTACCTTGACGCTGGAGCTGTCGGCTTCCGGGTTGACGGTGATAGCACCGGCGCGAACGATAATATCGCCGGCCGTGTGGGCCTGGGCGAGTGGGGCTGTGAGCGCGAGGGCAACGAGGGAAGCGCTGAGCAAGGACTTGTTCATGAGGGCTCCAGAGGGCATCAAAATTTAATGTCCCATGATACGAAGCCGTCTGGCCCGGTCTTTTGACTCAGCTCAATAAAATCGCTGATGTGAAATTTGAGGGTGCCATCGCGAACAAACTCGCTCCCACATGGGATCGAGTTTCTTCAGAAGAAATACGATCCAACTGTGGGAGCGAGCCTGCTCGCCATAGCGACCTCAAAAACCACACATCACTACCGGACTTACTCCGGCAACTCATACACATAAATCTTCTCGGCCTCCATCTGATACCCGGCATCGGCCAGATCACTGGTGGACGGCTTGACCTGCATCGGCCCTTCGACCCAGTACGGTTGATACAACTCGTCGAGCTTGACCCCAATTTCACTTTTCACATGCACGATCTGGTTGGACGGCGGTGGCGGTACGTGGATGCAGGCGCCGAAATACGGCACCAGCAAAAAGTCCGTGGTGCGACCTTCCTCGCTGACTTCCAACGGCACGATGTAGCCCGGCAAACGAATCTGCTGGCCATCGAGGGCCTTGACCACCGGGGCATTGGGCAGATCCTGCTTGGCGGCTGGACTGGACTCGGCGGCCAGGGCATCGCTCATCTTCGACAAATCGTGCAGCGGGGTCATATTCGGCACTTCCGGCGGCGCGTCCGGCGGGATCATTTCTGACCAGG
Source organism: Pseudomonas sp. RL_105y_Pfl2_101 (assembly GCF_963970585.1). Classification (NCBI taxonomy): domain Bacteria; kingdom Pseudomonadati; phylum Pseudomonadota; class Gammaproteobacteria; order Pseudomonadales; family Pseudomonadaceae; genus Pseudomonas; species Pseudomonas sp. RL_105y_Pfl2_101. The sequence goes on along the minus strand of NZ_CAXAPG010000008.1, from coordinate 180,228 downwards.
CCAGGTCCCTCGGCTCGGCCGCACACAGGGGCAGGGCGACCATCATCAACAGGGCAAGCAGGGCGCGGGGCATCTTCAAGGTCCTCATAGACGGATCGACAGGCCGTCGGCCAACGATTGGCGATAGGCGCGCCAGGCCGGCACACTGCCCATCAGCAGGGCGGCGAGCAGGATGCCAGCCAGCAGCATCCATTCATATTCGCTCGGCCAGCTCAGCGGCAGATACAAGCCATAGGCCGACTGCACGTAACCCTGGGCGGCGGCGATGCCGATGTACAGCAAGGCCAGTCCAGCGGTCACCCCGGCCAGCGCCAGGGCGAAGGCTTCGAGCACCAGCAGCGTCGCGATGTGCCACGGCCGCGCGCCCACCGAACGCAGGATCGCCATTTCCCGGCGACGCTCATTGAGACTGGTGAGGATCGCCGTGAGCATGCCGATCAACCCGGTGAGCACCACGAACAACGAAATCACGAACAAGGCTTTTTCCGCCGTGCCCATCAGGCTCCACAATTCCTGCAGCGCCACGCCCGGCAGGATAGCCAGCAACGGCTCACCGCGGAATTCGTTGATCTCGCGTTGCAAGGCAAAGGTGGAAATCTTGCTGTTAAGACCGAGCATGAGCGCGGTGATCGCCTGGGGTGTGAGGTCCATGTTGCGGGCCTGGTCGGCGCTGATGCGGCCATTGCCCTGGGCCGGCACGCCGTTTTTCCAGTCGATGTGGATCGCCTCAATGCCGCCGAGGCTAATGTGCAGCGTGCGGTCCACCGGGGTGCCGGTGCGCTTGAGAATCCCGACCACGGTGAAGGGCTTGTCGTCGTGCTTGACCAGGCTGACCACCGCCACACCGTGGGCCAGCACCAGCTTGTCGCCGAGCTTGTAGTGCAGCGCCTCGGCCACCTCGGCACCCAGCACCACTTCGAACGGATCGGTGGCGAAAGCCCGGCCGGCGGCCAGTTCCAGGTGTTGCTGGCGGCCGTACTGGTAATGCTCGAAGTAGGCCTCGGTGGTGCCCATCACCCGATAGCCACGGTGGGAATCGCCAAGGGACATGGGGATCGCCCACTTCACTTTCGGGTTGCTGGCGAAATGTTCGAAGCTGTCCCAGCGGATGTTGTTGGTGGCGTTGCCGATACGAAACACTGAATACAACAGCAGGTTCACGGAGCCGGAGCGGGCGCCGACGATCAGGTCGGTGCCACTGATGGTGCTGGCGAAACTGGCCCGCGCCTCGGTACGTACCCGCTCCACTGCCAGCAACAAACAAACAGAAAGGGCGATGGCAAACGCGGTGAGGATCGCCGTGAAGCGACGGTTCGCCAGGCTGGCCATGGCTAGACGGAACAAATACATCTCAAACCTCGAGTGGCGTGGCGGCGCGATTGAGATTGGCCAGCGACAGGTTGCGGTCGAACAGCGGCGCCAGGCTCTGGTCGTGGCTGACGAATAACAGGCTCGACCCGGCCTCGCGGCATTCGGCGAACAACAGCCGCAGGAAGTTTTCCCGGGCGTCGTAGTCCAGGGCTGAAGTCGGCTCGTCAGCGATGACCAGTTCCGGTTGGCCGATCAGCGCCCGGGCGGCGGCGACCCGTTGTTGCTGGCCGATGGACAACGAGTCGGCGCGCCGCTCCAGCAGGTTTGGATCGGTCAGCCCCAGGTGGGCCAGCAGCGTGGCGGCGGCTTGATCGACGCTGCCGTGGCGCTGGATGGCCCGTTGCGCACGTAGCTTGGAAAAGTGACAGGGCAGTTCGACGTTTTCGCGTACCGAGAGAAACGGCAGCAGGTTGAACTGCTGGAAGATATAGCCGGTGTGGTCGACGCGAAACCGATCGCGACTGCCGGCGCCCAGTTCGGTGAGTTCCTGGCCGAGCAGGCGGATGCTGCCGCGATCCTGTGTCTGCACACCGCCCAGCAGCCCCAGCAAGGTGGTTTTGCCGCTGCCGCTCGGGCCCTTGAGAAACAGCGTCTCACCGGCCTCCAGGCGAAACGCCGGGATATCCAGCAATGGCGGATGCCCGGGCCAGCTGAAGCCCAGGTTGGACAATTCGATGAGTGCTTGGGTCATGTTTGCCGCTTCAAGTAGTGGAACCTGTGGAACACCAGTGGGAGCTGAGCTTGCTCCCACCAGGCTTGCTCCCACATTGGGTTTTGCGCTGAATCAGAATTTCAGGGCTGGCGCCTTGGCCGTCACTTCCACGCCTTGCTGGCCGCTCGGGCTGATCAGTTGTACCTGAATTTTCTGGGTGGCCGGGAAGGTTTTGAACAGGGTCGCCAGGTCCAGGTTCTTCAGTGCACCCGGGGCAGCGCAGGTGAATTGGTAGTGGGCATGGATCTCACTGTGTTCGCCGTGGTGCTCGTCGCCGTCGGCATCTTCGTCATGGTCTTCGTGGTCTGGTTCATCGCCGAACAACGGGCTTGCCAGTTCCTGTTGGGCCACGCTGCATTTGGCGGCGGCCGGCAGGTTGAACAACGCCAGTGGCTTGTCCAACTGCGCGCGTACGGCGGCGACCTTGGCCTTGTCGGCATCGCTGGTGGCGGCGTGTTCGAAGCCCACCAGGTTCATCGCCGGGCTTTCCAGTTCCAAATCCAGGGTCTGGCCGTCCAAGGCGGCGTTCAATCGACCCACACCGTGTTCATGGGCGCCGAGGCTTGCGTGCTCATGATCGTGGTCATGGTCATGCTCGACCGCCGCGTGAGCGACAGCCAATGGCAGCAGGGCGAACGGCAAAGCGAGAAGCAGACGACGCATGACGGGTCTCCGAAAAGGTTATGTAATCTTATAACGAAAGTGCGGAGAGTTTGACCGTCTGCTTGGCGTCGCGCAAGGGCCATGGGAGCATGCGCACATGAAATATTCAGGAGCACGGTGATGTTGCGGATACGCGGAACCATCGGCGATTGGCCGGTGGACTTGTCGATCGAAATGGATGAGGGCGACTGGGCGCAGCTCGGCGCGCAGTTGCAAGTGGCCAAGCCCGAGGACGTGGCGGCACCGTCGGCCAAGCCGGCGAACCCGGACGATACCCAGTGGCAGATCGCCAAGGAGTTGCTGCGCAAGGCCGGGCAACTGAGCGGCCCGGACTTGCTGGAACAGCTCGAAGGCCTGACCGGCAGCGCCTCGGCGGGCAAGCGCCTGTTGGTGCGCTTGCGCCATAGCCCGGATGTAAAAGTCATCAGCGGCACCGACACACCGCTCTACAGCTGGCACGAAACCGCGTAGGAGCTGACGAGCGAAGCGAGGCTGCGATCTTTACCCCTAACGCTTGAGTCTCGAGCGAAAGATCAAAAGATCAAAAGATCGCAGCCTTCGGCAGCTCCTACAGGGCGATCAATACAACGCTGCGAACAGCTTGCGACGATAAGTCGTCACCAGCGGATGGTCGTTGCCCAGCAGTTCGAATACTTGCAGCAAGGTCTTGTGGGGCAGGCCTTCGCTATAGCTGCGGTTACGCACGAACAGTTTGAGCAGCGCATCGAGGGCCGCTTCGTACTGCTGGCGCGCCAGTTGCTGGATCGCCAGTTGGTACACCGCTTCATCGTCCTGCGGGTCTTTCGCCAGGCGCGCCTTGAGATCGGCGGCGTCCGGCAGGTGCTTGGCCAGGCCGAGGAATTGGATCTGCGCCTTGGCGCCGGCGAGGGGGGCCTTGTGCTCGTCGCTTTTTACCGCGTCGAGCACGGTCTGCGCTTCGTCCAGCTCACCGCGCTCGGTCAGGCAGCGGGCATACAGGATCAGGGTCCGGGCGTTGGTGTTGTCTTCACCCAGCAATACCGTGAGCACGGCTTCGGCGTCGGCGAAACGCCCGTCATCGAACAACGCCTGGGCCTGTTCGAATGGGTCAGCCGCGGCCGGAGGCGGCATCTGCACATGAGGCTCGAGCATTGTGCGCACGGCCGATTCCGGCTGGGCACCGGCAAAGCCGTCGACGGGTTGGCCGTCCTTGAACAACACCACCGTTGGCAGGCTGCGAATGCCGAAGCGGGCGACAATGTCCTGCTCGATGTCGCAGTTGACCTTGGCCAGCAGCAGTTCGCCCTGATAGCTCTCGGCAATGGTTTGCAGCATCGGCATCAGTGCCTTGCACGGCGCACACCACTCGGCCCAGAAATCCACCAGCACCGGTTTGTGGAAAGAGTTGGCAATCACCGACTGGTCGAAATCGGCCGTGGTGGCGTCGAAGATGTAGGGCGTTTCCTGAGTCATGGGCAATCTCGTAGAGCGCTTGAATGGGGCAACTATACGGCTTGGTGGGGGGAGGCTGAAAGCGGGGGAGGTCTTTCGTCTTGTTCGGTCTGGTAGGACACCTTCGCGAACAAGCCCGCTTCCACATTGGATTGGCGGTGTACACGAATTTTGTATCCACAGGAGATCGACTGTGGGAGCGGGCTTGCTCGCGAAGCTTTTATCCTAGCCGCGCCGCGCGTGGTACAGGCTCACATGCCGAAACTCCTCCGGTTCGGCCAGGTCCGGCAAGGTCATGGCCTGGAGCATTTCGATGCGTCGGTACAGCGGATGCTGGAAATCCCGCACCCGGGAATCGGCCACCAACGCCTCACGGCCACGGCTGAGAAATTGATCGAGCAGCGGCAGGTTGGCCCGGTCGTAGAGCACGTCGGCGACCAGGATCAGGTCGAAGCGATCAGCCTCGGCGAAGAAATCCGTCGAATAACCCAGCGCCACGCCATTGAGTACGGCATTGGCCTGGCACGCGGCAATCGCCAGTGGGTCCAGGTCGCAGGCCACCACCTCCAGCGCCCCAGCCTTGACCGCTGCGATGCCCGCCACGCCGGAGCCGGCGCCAAAATCCAATATGCGCTTGCCCTCGACCCGCTGCGGCTGTTCGGCCAGATAGCGCGCCATCGCCAGACCGCTGGCCCAACAGAAGCTCCAATAGGGCGGCTCGTGGAGAATGCGGCGGGTTTCATCCGGGCTGAAGGCACGGTCCATGTTGTCGCCGTCGATCAGCCACAATTTCAAGTCAACGCCGGGTAGCGGGCAGGCCACCAGGCGCGCGTCGCCCAGCAACTCACTCAACGCCCGTTGCAGGTCTTGCGGTGCACTCATGGCGCTTTGACGAATTGCAGGGTGCCCAGTGCCTGGGTGGTCGGTTGGCTGATGCGTCGTTCCGGCAGGTGCAGGATCAACTGGCCCGACTGGCTGGCGCGGCCACGCAGCTCCACGCGGGCGCCGACCGGGAAGGCATCAGGGTTGAAACGCACGTGGAAGGGCAGGGCCTGGTTGGTGCCGATCAGGCTGGAGCTGGCGAGCAATTTCTGCGGACGGCCCTTGTCATCGATCACCAGCAACGCCAGTTCGACCTCGGCCCCGGCCGGGATGCCGTGCAAGATGCCGCTCAATTCGCGTTGATACGCTGGCAGCGGCCCCAGCTCGACCGCCTGTCGGGCTTTTTCCTGGGCCTGTTTCGGCGCGGGGGCCGGTGCGGGGGCAGCGGGCTTGGGTGCGTCGCTGCTGCACGCCATCAGCAGGCTGAAAAGACTGAGCAAAACGAGCGATCGTAGCGGCATGTGTGGCTCCTGCAAGGTGAATTCCATGGATCTGGCGGTAGGCCCGTCTATATACCGTAAACCCTATGGCTTGTCTTGCCAGTGGGATGCGCTACCATGGCCCTCCCTTTTTTTGTTGCCTGCCACCATGCACTGTCCCTTCTGCGGTGCCAACGACACCAAGGTCATCGACTCGCGACTGGTCGCCGAGGGCGAACAAGTCCGCCGCCGCCGCGAATGCCTGGCTTGCGGCGAACGTTTCACGACGTTCGAGACCGCTGAACTGGTGTTGCCGCGCCTGATCAAAACCGACGGCAGCCGCCAGCCGTTCGATGAAGAAAAACTGCGCGCCGGCATGCAGCGCGCCCTGGAAAAACGCCCGGTGAGCGTCGAGCGCCTGGAAGCGGCGCTGGTGCACATCAAGCACAAGCTGCGGGCGACCGGCGAGCGCGAGGTCAAATCCCTGGTGGTCGGTGAGCTGGTGATGGCCGAGCTGCAGAAGCTCGATGAAGTCGCCTACATCCGTTTCGCCTCGGTGTACCGGCGCTTCCAGGACCTGAACGAGTTCCGCGAAGAAATCGACCGCCTGGCCCGCGAACCGGTGAAAGAATGACCGCCTCGGCGCAGCAGGCCATCCTCGACGCCCACTACATGGCCCGTGCCCTGGAGTTGGCGCGGCGCGGTCACTACACCACTCACCCCAATCCCCGGGTCGGATGCGTGATCGTGTGTGACGGGCAGATTGTCGGCGAAGGCTGGCACATCCGCGCCGGTGAACCCCATGCCGAAGTCCATGCCCTGCGCGCCGCTGGCGAACAGGCGCGCGGCGCCACAGCCTACGTGACCCTTGAACCGTGCAGCCATCACGGGCGTACGCCGCCTTGTGCCGATGCGCTGGTCAACGCCGGTGTGGCGCGGGTGGTGGCGGCGATGCAGGACCCCAACCCGGAAGTCGCCGGGCGCGGCCTGCAACGGCTGGCCCAGGCCGGTATCGCCACCGAAAGCGGCGTGCTGGAGGGCGAAGCACGCCAGCTCAATGAAGGTTTTCTCAAGCGCATGGAGCAGGGCCTGCCGTTCGTGCGGGTCAAGCTCGCCATGAGCCTCGATGGTCGCACCGCCATGGAAAGCGGCGAAAGCCAGTGGATCACCGGCGCCGCCGCACGCGCGGCGGTCCAACGCCTGCGCGCCCAGGCCAGCGTGGTACTGACCGGTGCCGACACGGTGCTGGCGGACAACGCCCGGCTGACCGTGCGCGCCGACGAACTGGGGCTCGATGCCGAGCAGACCGCGTTGGCCATGAGCCGTCCGCCGCTGCGGGTGCTGGTGGACGGGCGCCTGCGAGTGCCGCTGGATGCCGCGTTTTTCAAGGCTGGCCCGGCGTTGGTCGCTACCTGCATGGCGGTGGAAGAACAATACGCCAACGGTCCTGAATGCATGATCGTGGCGGGCGATGACGGCCAGGTCGATCTGCATCACCTGCTGGTGGAGCTGGCTGGCCGTGGCGTCAACGAGGTGCTGGTGGAAGCCGGTCCGCGCCTGGCGGGGGCTTTCGCCCGGCAAGGGCTGGTCGACGAGTTCCAGATTTTCATCGCCGGCAAGTTCCTCGGTTCTTCGGCGCGGCCGCTGTTGGACTGGCCGCTGGCGCAGATGAAAGACGCCCCGCAGCTGAAAATCACCGAAATCCGCGCCGTGGGCGATGACTGGCGAGTCATCGCCGTTCCCGTTGCGCAGGCGAGCGTATAATTCCCGGCTTTCGCGCAAGCGGTGGCCCGTTCTCGAGGAGGACTCCATGTTTACCGGCATCATCGAATCCATCGGCAGCATCCGTGCACTCACCCCCAAGGGCGGCGATGTGCGGGTCTACGTCGAAACCGGCAAGCTCGACCTGAGCGACGTCAAGTTGGGCGACAGCATCGCGGTAAACGGCGTGTGCCTGACGGCCGTCGAATTGCCAGGCAACGGTTTCCTGGCGGACGTCAGCCGCGAAACCCTCGACTGCACGGCCATGAACGACCTCAAGAGCGGCAGCCCGGTTAACCTGGAAAAAGCCCTGACCCCCACCACTCGCTTGGGTGGGCACCTGGTCAGCGGCCACGTGGACGGCGTCGGCGAAGTGGTCTCGCGCACTGATAACGCCCGGGCCGTGGAGTTTCGCATCCGTGCGCCGAAGGCATTGGCCAAGTACATCGCCCATAAAGGCTCGATCACCGTCGACGGCACCAGCCTGACGGTCAACGCGGTGGATGGCGCCGAATTCCTGCTGACGATCATTCCCCACACCTTGAGCGAAACCATCATGGCCGCGTATCGGCCAGGTCGCCGGGTCAACCTGGAAGTCGACTTGCTGGCCCGTTACCTGGAGCGCCTGCTGTTGGGCGAAAAGGCCGCAGAGCCTGCCTCGGGTAACATCACTGAAAGTTTTCTGGCCGCCAACGGCTACCTAAAATCCTGACCCAAGGGGGTGCCGCGTGGCGCTCAATAGCATCGAAGAACTGGTTGAAGACATCCGCCAAGGCAAGATGGTCATCCTCATGGATGACGAAGACCGCGAGAACGAAGGCGACCTGATCATGGCCGCCGAATGCTGCAAGGCCGAACACATCAACTTCATGGCCAAGCACGCCCGTGGGCTGATCTGCATGCCGATGACCCGCGAACGCTGCGAGCTGCTGAAACTGCCGCTGATGGCGCCGCGCAATGGTTCGGGTTTCGGCACCAAGTTCACCGTGTCCATCGAGGCCGCCGAAGGCGTGACCACCGGGATCTCTGCGGCTGATCGTGCACGCACCGTGCAGGCTGCCGCCGCGAAAGACGCCAAGGCCGAAGACATCGTTAGCCCCGGTCACATCTTCCCGCTGATGGCCCAGGCCGGTGGCACCCTGGCCCGTGCCGGTCACACCGAAGCAGCATGCGACCTGGCGCGCATGGCCGGTTTCGAAGCCAGCGGCGTGATCTGCGAAGTGATGAACGACGACGGCACCATGTCCCGTCGTGCGGAGCTGGAAGCCTTCGCCGCCGAACACAACATCAAGATTGGCACCATCGCCGACCTGATCCACTACCGGATGATCCACGAGCGTACCGTTCAGCGGATTGCCGAGCAGCCACTGGACAGCGAACTGGGCCAGTTCAACCTGGTGACCTACCGCGACTCGGTGGAAGGTGACGTGCACATGGCGCTGACCCTGGGCACCGTGTGCGCCGAAGAACCGACCCTGGTGCGTGTGCACAACATGGACCCACTGCGCGACCTGCTGATGGTCAAGCAACCTGGCCGCTGGAGCCTGCGGGCCGCCATGGCTGCGGTGGCCGAGGCGGGCAGCGGCGTGGTGCTGCTGCTCGGGCATCCACTCGATGGCGACGTGCTGTTGGCGCACATCCGCGAAACCAGTGACCAGGCGGCGGTAAAAAAACCGACTACCTACAGCATTGTCGGTGCCGGTTCGCAGATCCTTCGTGACTTGGGCGTGCGTAAAATGCGCCTGATGAGCGCACCGATGAAATTTAATGCGATATCCGGTTTCGATCTGGAAGTTGTAGAATACGTGCCCTCCGAATAATGGCCCGGAGATTTCGGCATTATTGTTCAAGGCTTGCTGATTTTATGTGGTGAGGGAGTTTGCTCCCGGCGGGTGTAGGAGCTGCCGAAGGCTGCGATTTTTTGATTTTGATCTTTCGCTTGAGATTCAAGTGTCTGGGTAAAGATCGCAGCCTCGTTGCACTCGACAGCCCCTACGACGTGGTTCGGCGGGAGTAAGTGTCCTCGCCACAACGATGTGCAAGTGAACGAGATGGCGGGATCCACAGCCCTGTATTCGTGGCTAATATCACTGAGGAGCGCGTTATAGAACGCGCTCTGGCTCTTTAAGAGATCTGACGAATGACCCTGAAGACCATCGAAGGTACCTTCATCGCCCCCAAAGGCCGCTACGCTCTGGTAGTAGGCCGTTTCAACAGTTTCGTGGTCGAGAGCCTGGTTGGCGGTGCGGTCGATGCCCTGGTTCGCCATGGCGTGAGCGAAAGCGACATCACCATCATCCGTGCCCCTGGCGCCTTCGAAATTCCGCTGGTTGCGCAAAAAGTCGCTCAAAAGGGCGAATATGCGGCGATCATCGCCCTGGGCGCGGTCATTCGTGGCGGTACTCCGCACTTCGAATACGTGGCCGGCGAATGCACCAAGGGCCTGGCCCAAGTGTCCATGGAATTCGGCGTGCCAGTTGCTTTCGGCGTACTGACCGTTGACTCCATCGAGCAAGCCATCGAACGTTCCGGCACCAAGGCCGGTAACAAAGGTGCCGAAGCTGCCCTGTCCGCCCTGGAAATGGTAAGCCTGCTGGCGCAGTTGGAGGCCAAGTGATTAGCGACGAAAGCGATCGTTTCAACCCGCGCGATCCAAAGCCTGCGGATGCCGGCAAGCCGTCGAAAAGCGTCAAGCGCCGCGAAGCCCGTCAGCTCGCGACCCAGGCGCTGTACCAATGGCACATGGCCAAGCAATCGCTGAACGAGATCGAAGCACAGTTTCGGGTCGACAACGATTTCAGTGATGTGGACGGTGCTTACTTCCGCGAGATCCTGCACGGGGTCCCGCAGTTCAAGACTGAAATCGACACCGCACTCACGCCTTGCCTGGACCTGACCATCGAAGAGCTGGATCCGGTTGAACTGGCGGTGCTGCGCCTGTCCACCTGGGAGCTGCTCAAGCGCGTCGACGTGCCGTACCGCGTAGTGATCAACGAAGGGATCGAGCTGGCGAAAGTCTTCGGTTCCACCGATGGCCACAAGTTCGTCAACGGTGTGCTCGACAAGCTCGCCCCGCGTCTGCGTGAAGCGGAAGTGAAGGCGTTCAAGCGCTGATTGGTGAGACAGGACACTTAATGGGTGAGTTTGAGTTGATCCGTAACTACTTCGCCGCCGCGCCTTGCGCGCAGGGCCGCGAGGGCGTTGCGCTGGGGATCGGCGACGACTGCGCCTTGCTGGCCGTTCCTCCCGGGGAACAGCTGGCGGTGTCCACCGACACGCTTGTGGCCGGTGTGCATTTTCCAGACCCTTGCGACCCGTTCCTGCTCGGCCAGCGCTCGCTGGCCGTGGCGGTCAGTGACCTGGCCGCTATGGGCGCCAACCCTTTGGCCTTTACCCTTGCCCTGACCTTGCCGGCGGTGACCACCGATTGGCTGCAAGCCTATGCCTGCGGTTTGAACCAGATGGCCCAGGCCTGTGGCGTGGCGCTGGTGGGGGGGGACACCACGCGTGGCCCCCTGAGCCTGACCATGGCCGTGTTCGGCCGCGTGCCCTCCGGCCAGGCCCTGACCCGTGGCGGCGCACGCCCCGGCGACCTGCTGTGTGTCGGCGGTGAGCTGGGCAATGCCGCCGGCGCATTGCCGCTGGTGCTCGGCCAGCGCAGCGCCGAACCTGCGATTGCCGAACCGTTGCTGGCCCATTATTGGTCGCCACGTCCGCAGATCGATCTGGGCTTGGCGTTGCGGGGCAAGGCCAGCGCGGCGATGGATATTTCCGATGGCCTGCTGGCCGATTGCGGGCACATCGCCCTGGCGTCTGGGGTGGCTTTGCAGGTTGAACGGGACCGACTGCCATTGTCCAACACTCTGGTAGCGTTTCTTGGCGAGACGGATGCGGCGCAGGTCGCCCTGAGCGGCGGTGACGATTACGTGCTGTTGTTCGCCGTGCCACCGAGCCGACTGTCGGCGTTGCAGGTCGCAGGCTGGCCGATCCACGTGATCGGCAGCGTACTGGCCGGGCAAGGCGTCACGCTGGTCGACAGCGTCGGGCACAACATCACCCCGCCAGTGCGGGGCTATCAACATTTTCGGGAGACACCGTGACAGATCATCCCAACCAGGTTCCGGCAGAGTTCGTTCCACCTTCGGTCTGGCGCAATCCCTGGCATTTCCTGGCATTTGGCTTCGGTTCGGGGACTTTGCCTAAAGCCCCGGGCACCTGGGGCTCGCTGGTTGCGCTACCCTTCATACCGTTGTGGCAGATGTTGCCGGACTGGGGCTATTGGCTGATGCTGGGCATCACCATGCTGTTTGGCTTCTGGCTGTGTGGCAAAGTGGCGGACGACCTTCGGGTGCACGATCATGAAGGTATCGTCTGGGACGAAATGGTCGGCATGTGGATCACCCTGTGGCTGGTACCGGAAGGCTGGTATTGGTTGCTGGTGGGTTTTCTGGCGTTCCGTTTCTTCGATATCCTCAAGCCTTGGCCGATCCGCTGGATCGACCAGCATGTACATGGCGGTGTCGGTATCATGCTCGATGATGTGTTGGCCGGGGTTTTCGCCTGGCTGACAATGCAAGGATTGGTGTGGTGTTTCACCTGAGGGAGTCAGGCATGGGCGTAAGCCGCGCACTACTGCTGTTGCTGTGTTTAGGAGCCTGTGTGGGGGCAAGGGGGGGCGAGTCAACGCCGCTGCCTGACAAGATCCGTGCGGCCAGCGAAGAGTGGGTCGATTACACCCAGACCGATGGCCAGGGCATGGGCTGGGACATTTTGCGCGCGGTATTCGAGCCTGAAGGCGTCAAGCTGGAGATCCGCAGCGTGCCCTACACCCGCTCGATCGGGTTGGTGCAACGTGGGGAGGTGGACGCACAGGTCGGCGCCTATCGCGATGAAACCGAAGGGCTGCTTTACCCGCATTGGTACTACGATGTCGATCACATCTATGCCCTGGGGCTGGCCTCCAAGCCGTCACCGACGCTGGCGACGATTGGCAGCTATCGACTGGTGTGGATGCGCGGGTACGAATATAACAACTACCTGCCCAACATCCGGCGTTTCAATGAAATTCACCGCGCCGTGGGTATCTTGCCGATGCTGGCCCATGATCGTGCCGATTTTTATATCGATGCGTCGATGGAAATCCGGGATGTGCTCGCCAAGGCCGACGATCCCAAGCAATTCAAACTTTCGCCGCTGATCAATTTGCCGCTGTACCTGGGCTTCGCCAACAACGAAAATGGGCGTGTGTTGCGTGCGCTGTTCGACCGGCGCATGGAAGTACTGGTGAAGAGCGGCGCGTTGAAACCGATTTTCGAGCGCTGGAAGCAACCCTATCCTTTCGACGAGCACGGCAAGCCACCGAAGCCTTGATCAAACTTATCGATGATCATTAGCGCTAATTGAGCCTAAGCGTCTGTCGGGTCGTGCTGTTACAATGCCTGCCTCTGCGAAACTTCAGTACTAGATCAGGAGCACACCGGTGCCTGTCGTTTTTGTTGCCGCTTCCAAGCTGCCAACGCCCTTTGCGCAATTCACCATGCATGGTTTTCTCGATGAAGCCACCGGCCGTGAGCACGTCGTGCTGAGCCTGGGTGATTTCGCCGACGGTACGCCGGTACTGGGCCGCCTGCATTCCGAATGCCTGACGGGCGATGCCCTGTTCAGCCAACGCTGCGATTGCGGTTCGCAACTCGAGGCCGCGTTGCAGGCCATTGCCCGTGAAGGCCGTGGTGTGTTGCTGTACCTGCGCCAGGAAGGACGTGGCATCGGCTTGTTGAACAAGATCCGCGCCTATGAACTGCAAGATGGCGGCGCCGATACCGTAGAGGCCAACGAACGCCTGGGCTTTGCGGCCGACCTGCGTGACTACAGCATTTGCTTGCCGATGCTCGAACACCTGGGTATCAAGTCCCTGCGGCTGATGACCAATAATCCGCGCAAGGTCAAGGCATTGACCGACATGGGCATCGTGGTGGCCGAGCGTGTGCCGCTGCACACCGGTCACAACCCCCACAACAAACTCTACCTGGCGACCAAGGCCAGCAAGCTCGACCACATGATGGGTAACGAGCACCAAGGCGAGGTTGACCGGGCGTGACGCGCGGTCAAGTCCGGCGGCGGCTGTCCGTCAGTTGGTGGAAATACCTGGCCCTGGCCTTGCTGCCACTGTTTGTGATCAATGCGGTGTTCGGCGAGGGCGAAGCGATTCTCCCGGTGCTGGCGATGCCGTTGTTCATAGCCGGCGTGGCGTCGATGTTTGTCAGCCTGCGATTCTTCGGGTCGTATAAACAGGCCCTGATCGCCACTCAGAAAGCCCTCGATACACCCGAAGAACCCCAGGCCTGGATCGATCTGGCGGCCCGTCGCCGCGCCGCTTTCCTGGTGGCTGGGCTACCGGCCTGGGTCGGTGCCCTGGCGGTGTTCGTGGGCCTGGAAGCGGTGCCGTTGATGCTGCTGGCTTTGTCGACCGCCGTGTTGTTCTACCTGTACCGCATCCCGCGCCAACTCGGCTGATGAGCCGCTGGCTGGCGGTCTTGCTGCTGGCCGTCAGCGCCTCGACGATGGCGGCTTCGCGGGTTGTCAGCCTCGCGCCGTCGTTGTCGGAAATCGTCGTTGAACTGGGCTCTGCCGACCTCTTGGTGGGCGTGCTGGATGGCGGTGATCGTCCCCCAATCCTTAAAAACCTGCCTTCCGTAGGGCGTTACGGCCAACTGGACATGGAGCGCTTGCTCAGCCTCAAGCCCGACCTGCTCCTGCTCTGGCCGGGCAGTGTCGGCCCGGCCCAGCGCGAGCAGCTCAAGGGCTTGGGCATCCCCATTTATGCCGCTGAGCCCCGTAGCTTCGACCACCTCATCACACAAATTGAAAACATTGCCATGCAGCTCGGCCGTCCGGAACGGGGTGCCCAACAGGCGGCGCAGTTGCGTGTGCGACTTGAGGCGTTACGCCAGCGCTATCGACGGGACCCGCCGTTGCCGGTGTTCTACCAAGTCTGGGACCGGCCGCTGTACACCGTCGGGGGCGGGCAGATCATCAGTGATGCGCTGGCGGTGTGCGGGGCTTACAACGTCTTTGCCGACCTGAGCGTGCCAGCTCCGCAGGTGAGCGTGGAAGCGGTGTTGCAACGCAATCCGCAGGTCATCCTCGCCACGGAACAGGCGCAACTCGACGCCTGGAAAACCTGGCCGGTGGCACAGGGGCGATTGTTGCTGGTCAATGACAAGGGGTTGGAGCGGCCCAGTGGGCAGATGGTCGAGGCGACGGCCCGGTTGTGTGAGTTGATTGCGCCAGACCGGTAGACCGCGGTGCCTGATTCGCGAGCAGGCCAGTCCAGGCGCTACAGATTCTGGATCAGAGAGAGGGCGTCCAAGTCACCCCAAGCAACCACGCCCGACCTTCTTCCCGATACCCATACTGCTGACCCTCATGGCTATACAGTGCCCGGCTGTAAGCCTTGTCCAACAGGTTATCCACCTTCATCTCCAGCTTAACCTCCCGGGTCAGCGCCCAATTGCCGCGCAACCCGAGCAGGGCATAGCCGCCCAGGGGGTTGCGATTGTTTTCATCGTCGTAGCTGCCACACACCGCTTGCCAGGTGACGCCCAGGCCCAAGCGGTCGAATTGCCGGTCCAGGTCCAGGCTCAAGGTCCGCCGGGCGCGGCGCGCCAGGGTGTGGCCGCTGTCGCGGTCGCGTGGGTCGATGATGGCCAGGCCCAGGTTGCCCTGCCAGCCGAACACATCCTGCTGGTAGGCCGTCTCAAAACCGTTGATCCGCGCCGAGGCAACGTTCTGCGGGCGTGAGTTGCTGCCAAAGATGATCGCGTCTTCCAGGTCCGTTCGGTACAGCGAGGTCTCCAGGCGGGCGCTCTCGCTCAGTTGGCTGCGCCATTGCAGTTCGTAGCTTTTTGCCGTCTCGGGTTTCAGGTCGGGGTTGCTGAAGTCCGGGTAGTACAGGTCGTTGAAGGTCGGCGCGCGGAAGCTTTCGCTGTAGGTCAGCAACAGGTCGTTGTCCGGATTGATCGGCAGGGTGAGGGTGCCGCTCCAACTGTTCTGGCCGCCAAACTGCTGATTCTGGTCGCGACGCAGGCCCAGTTCGGTGGAGAACGTTTCGGCCTGGAAGCGGTGCTGGATGAACGCGGCACGATTCCAGCGGCTGTCTTCGTCGAACGGCGTACTGCTGTTGATCCGGTCCTGATACCCGTCGCCACCGACGATCAGACTGTTGCGCTCGTCCAGCGTCACGTCGTTCTGCCAGGTCACGGAATCGCGGTAGGTGTTAAACACGTCGCGGACGTCGCTGAGCTTGTCGAAGGTTTTTTCACGGTTCTCGCTGTGGCCAAGTTCCAGGCGTGACTTCCAGGCTTCGTTTATTCGCCCGTCCACATAGGCGCTGAAGCTACTCACCGCAAACTCGCTGTAGGGTTGCTGGGGCAAGGATTTGAAGGTGGCCGGGTCAAAGCGGCCGAACGGGTTGTCGTATTCGCTTTTGCCGCGGTTATCCAGCAGGTTCAGGCCGACTTCCAGGTCATCGCTGGCCGCATGGCTCAAGCTCAGGCTGAAAGACTGGTTGCGGTTGGCATCGTCGTCGCGGTCGCTGGCGTAGGACTCGTGGGTCCGATTGCTTGCGGCGCTTTCGTCGAGGCTGGCGCCGAGGTTGAAGCGGGTCTGGTCGTCGCCGCCGGACAGGCTCAGGCTGCGTTCCCGGGTCTGATGGCTGCCGACACCCACATGCAGGCGCGGTTGCAGGCCTTGCTCGTTGCCGCGACGGGTGAAAATCTGAATGATGCCACCCACCGCATCGGCACCGTAGATCACCGAGCGCGAACCGCGCAGTACTTCCACGCGCTCGATCTGGTTGATGTTCAGGCGCTGCAGGTTGCTGTCGCCGGAGCTGGCACTGGCGATGCGCTGGCCGTCCACCAGCACTAGGCTCTGGGCCGATTTAGTGCCGCGAATGTAAATCCCCGGCAGGCTGCCGCGCCCACCCAGCGGTGCCACCTGCACGCCTGGCACGCGGCTGAGCAAGTCAGTGACACTGGCCGCCTGCAAGCGATCGATGTCGTCGCGGGTGAACACGGTATTGGCGGCGCTGCTGTCGTTGCGGGCCTCGATCTGGCGGTTGGCGCTGATCACGATGTCGGGCAACTTCAGGGCCTGGTCGCGCTCGAAGGTGTCGGCCAGCAGGTCGGGGGCGGGTAGCAGGGAGAGGGCGAGGGCGAGGCGCAGTTTCATGGGGGTCCAATCATGCTTGATTCACACATAACCGGTGTGGGCGAGCTTGCTCGCGATAGCAGTGTGTCAGCCAATGGAATATTGACGGATCTACCGCTATCGCGAGCAAGCTCCCACAGGGGCTTGTGTTGGCTGAACTTACAGCCCCAACAGCTGCAACCGCTGGCGCACCGCCGCTTCGATCCCCACTTCGTCCAGCCCGCATTCGGCCAGCATCTGCGCCGGCTTGGCGTGTTCGACGTAGAGGTCCGGCAAGCCCTGGTGCAGCACGGACTTGAGTATGCTCTCTCGCGCCAGGAATTCGCTGACCGCCGCGCCGGCACCGCCCATGATGGCGTTTTCCTCAATGGTCACCAGCAGGTCATGACTGTTGGCCATTTCGCGCACCAAGGCTTCGTCCAGGGGTTTGACGAAACGCATGTCCACCACGGTGGCGTCCAGGGTATCGGCGACTTTCAAGGCCTCGGCCAGTTGCACGCCGAACACCAGCAGGGCGGTTTGTTTGCCCTGGCGGCGGATCACGCCCTTGCCGATCTCGATGGGTTCGAGGTCGGTCGAGATCGTCGCGTTCGGGCCGCTACCACGCGGGTAGCGCACCGCTGCCGGGCCATTGAACAGGTGGCCGGTGGTGAGCATCTTGCGCAGCTCGTTTTCATCACTCGGGGTCATCACCAGCATGCCGGGGATGCAGCGCAGGAAAGACAGGTCGAAGCTGCCGGCGTGGGTCGGGCCGTCTTCGCCCACCAGGCCGGCGCGGTCGATGGCGAACAGCACGTCGAGGTTCTGTACGGCCACGTCATGAATCAGTTGGTCGTAGGCCCGTTGCAAGAACGTCGAATAGATCGCCACCACCGGCTTGGCGCCTTCACAGGCCATACCGGCGGCGAGGGTCACAGCGTGCTGCTCGGCAATTGCCACGTCGAAATAGCGTTGCGGGTAGCGTTCGCTGAAGGCCACCAGGTCCGAGCCTTCCTTCATTGCCGGGGTGATGCCCACCAGGCGTGGGTCGGCGGCGGCCATGTCGCACAGCCATTGGCCGAAGACGCCGGAGTACTTCGGTCCACCGGCCTTTTTCGGTGCGGCCGCCGGAGCGTCCAGGGGTTCGAGCTTGGTGATGGCGTGGTAGCCGATCGGGTCGACTTCCGCCGGGGCGAAGCCTTTGCCTTTTTTGGTGACCACGTGCAGGAACTGCGGGCCCTTGAGATCGCGCATGTTGCGCAGGGTGGCGATCAGCGTGGGCAGGTCGTGGCCGTCGATCGGGCCGATGTAGTTCCAGCCCAGTTCTTCGAACAGCGTGCCAGGGACCAGCATGCCCTTGGCGTATTCTTCGGTGCGGCGGGCGATTTCCCAGGCCCCGGGCAGGCGCGACAGCACTTTCTTGCTGCCTTCGCGCATGCTGGCGTAGGTGCGGCTGGAGAGGATCTTTGCCAGGTAGTTGGACAACCCGCCGACATTGCGCGAGATCGACATGTCGTTGTCGTTGAGGATCACCAGCATGTTGGCGTCGACTTCCGGCGCGTGGTTCAGCGCCTCGAAGGCCATGCCCGCCGTCAGTGCGCCGTCGCCGATCACGGCAATGGCCTTGCGCTCGCTGTTTTGCAGGCGGGCGGCAATCGCCATGCCCAGGGCGGCGCTGATGGAGGTGCTGGAGTGGCCGACGCCAAAGGTGTCGTATTCGCTCTCGGAGCGACGCGGGAAGGCGGCGATACCGTCCTTCTGACGCAGCGTGCCCATGCGCTCGCGACGGCCGGTGAGGATCTTGTGCGGGTAGGCCTGGTGCCCAACGTCCCAGACCAGCCGGTCGTCCGGGGTGTCGAACACGTAATGCAACGCGATCGTCAGTTCGATGACGCCCAGGCCCGCGCCGAAGTGCCCACCGGTCTGGCCGACCGTGTAGAGCAACTCCAGGCGCAACTCATCGGCCAGGGTTTCCAGCTCGGCTTCACCCAGGCGACGCAGGCCGGCCGGCGTGTTGGCGCGGTCCAGCAGGGGCGTGGTCGGGCGCTTGCGGGGAATCTCTTGAAACGTCGTGGGCATCAGGCGAATCGTTATAGGTATAGAAAGAGGCGGCAGTTTACCTTATGGATCGCAAGCTGCCCACGCGTTGGCCGGAACTTGGCCGATACGCACTTATGAAAGGGGTGAGCTTGTATCAGTTGCGTCGTTCGACGATATATCGCGCCAAGTCGCGCAACGGTTCGGCCGCCGCGTCAAAGGGTCGCAGCGCGGCCAGGGCCTGGTCGCGCAACTCCAGTGCATAGGCCTTGGCGGCGTCGAGGCCGAGCAGGGCCGGGTAGGTCGGCTTGTCGCGGGCGATGTCGGCGCCCTGGCGTTTGCCCAGGGTCTGGGTATCGCTTTCGACGTCGAGGATGTCGTCCTGCACCTGGAACGCCAGGCCGATAGCCCGGGCGTAGGTCTGCAAGGCTTGCAACTGGGCGGGCGTGGCGCGGCCGCTGGCCAGGGCACCGAGCCGGACGCTGGCCTCGATCAAGGCGCCGGTCTTGTGCCGGTGCATGTATTCCAGGGCGCTCTGGTCCAGCTTCAGGCCCACTGAGCCCAAATCGATGGCCTGGCCGCCGACCATTCCGGCAGGGCCTGCCGCCAGCGCCAGGGCGCTGACCATGTCCAGGCGAACCTGGGCCGGGCAATCGCTCAGGGCCGGGTCCAGCAGGGCGCTGAAGGCCAGGCTCTGCAAGCCGTCGCCGGCCAGGATCGCGCAGGCTTCGTCGAATTGCTTGTGGGTGGTGGGCTGGCCGCGACGCAGGTCGTCGTCGTCCATGGCCGGTAAATCGTCGTGCACCAGCGAATACGCATGGATCAGTTCCACCGCACAGGCGGCGCCGTTGGCCTGCTCGGCCCGGCCGCCCAAGGCTTCGCACGCGGCGTAGGCCAACAGCGGCCGCACACGCTTGCCGCCGTTCATCACGCTGTAGCGCATGGCTTCGTACAGGCGCGCCAGTTCCGGGCTCGGGGCGCTGAACAAGCTATCCAATGCAGCGTTGACCCGGGCCTGGCTGCTGGCCTGATAGGCGCCGATCATTCAGGCTGTTCCGCGTCGAAAGGCTCTTCGGTCAGCTCACCGTCACGTTCGAGCAGCAATTGCACTTTCTGCTCGGCCTGGGCCAGCGCCGCCTGGCAATCGCGAGTCAAGCCGATACCCTGCTCGAAGGCGGTCAGCGAGTCTTCCAGCGACAGTTCGCCGTTCTCCAGGCGTTCGACCAGCGTTTGCAGGTCGGCCAGAGATTGTTCGAAATCCAGTGCAGCTTTTTTACGGGCCATGGCGGCTATTCCGGTTGACTGTTAAACCGGCGCGACACTAGCAGACATGGGGGGTTCGGGCAAATCAGGACCGCCGGGCGTCACCCCGATCAGCAAGGATGTCGGAACCTGTGGCGAGGGGATTTATCCCCGCTGGGTTGCGAAGCAGCCCTAAAAGCTGACACCTCGGAGTGTCAGCTGGATTGAGTCCTCAGCTTTGGGGTCGCTTCGCAACCCAGCGGGGATAAATCCCCTCGCCACAAATGATCTCAATCAGCGGGATAGTTGATTCGGTAACGGGTGCTGCGCCCGCCGCCGGGCATCCGCTCCAGGCAACCTTTCTCCAGCAGTTCCGCCAGGTGTCGCGTTGCTGTCGCCTTGGAGACCTTGGCCACGGCTTGATATTGAGCGGCGCTGATCCCCTGCCCGAAGCCTTTTTCGCCGCCATCGAGCAACCGGTTCAGCACTTTGGACTGTTCAGGCGTGAGTGCCGAAGCGCGATGGGCCTGCCAGAATCGGGTCTTGCCCAGCACGCTTTCGATCTGTGTCATCGCTTTATGCAGGCTGCGCAACAGTGTCTGCAGGAACCAAGTCAGCCAGCCGGTGATATCCAGCGTGGCTTTCTGGCTGTTTTCCAGGATTCGGTAATAACCGGCGCGGTCGTCCAGGATGCTCACGGACATGGCGTAGAAACGGATCGCCTGAGCCTCACCCTGGGCCAATGCCAAATCGGTCAGGGTGCGGGTCAGGCGACCATTGCCATCGTCGAATGGATGCAGGGTAACAAACCAGAAATGAGCAATGCCGGCACGCAGTAGCGGATCGAGGCTGGCCTGATGGCGACTGGCTTCGAACCAGTCGACGAACGTTTGCAATTGCTGTTCAAGGCCCTGGCGAGGCGGCGCCTCGAAGTGAACGATAGGTCGGTCCAGCCTGCCCGAAACCACTTGCATCGGTTCGTCACCGCGCAGCGCGCCTACGCGGATCTGTCGATAGGCAAGATCGCTTGTTTGATCAGGAAACAACCACTCGTGCCATTCCAGCAAGCGTTCGACCGTCAGGGGCTGGTTGAAGTGCCGGGTCGCGTCCAGCAACAGGTTCGCCAAGCCTTCGCTGCGTTGGCTGACCGGCGTGTCGTCGACGTGCTCGAGGCCCAGGCGGCGAGCGAGGGACGAGCGCACCGAGCCGACATTCAATTGTTCTCCTTCGATAGCCGAAGAGGTCACGATGTTTTGCAGCAAGGCATCCAGTTCGTTCTGGGCACTGAGCGAAGCCGTGACCGCGCCCGTCATGCCGAGCAATTGACCTTGTGTCTGCACGCATTCGCGTAGCAGGGGTGCCAATGCTTCAGCTTGCCAGCGGAAGTCGGGCCAGTCGGGCTGTTGCCAGATCCAATGGGGTGTCATGCGCCTGTCCAAAGATGAATGAGCCGAATAATAGCGCTATTCGGCTCATCTTGTGAGCCGAATAAGCCCTCTATTCGGCTCGCGCCCCCCCTCAGTACGTGATTTCCCACACAGAATCGCGCGTTCCCCGATTGTGAAAAAACCGTCAAATCGATACTCTTCGCGCCATCTACGGCCCCCTTGCGACGGGGCCTTCAGACGAAACCCGAATAATGACAAGCAGCGCTGAGGATTGGCGCCGGGTTGCGTCATGCATGGCAGGAGGCATACGTGCGTTTTCTTTCTTTATTGATCGTGCTAATGGCCGCGCCGTTGGCGTGGGCGCAGCCTTCTGCCGAGATGTCGGAGCCAGTGGGCGGCTGGCGTTATAGCGGCTTGCTCGACCGCACCGAAAACCCGCAAGTCGCCTATCCCACACCGCCCATCGACCGGGGCGTGCAGCGCAACCGTACGATGATCGAGGGCCGGCTCAAGGCCATGGGCACGGCTCGCCAGCCCCACAGCCTGGCGGTCAACGGCAATCCACTGAATCTCTATACCGACGACGAGGGGCGTTTCGCCCGGCCGTATGCGTTCGGCGCCGGCTCCAACAGCGTCGAGGTACGCAGTTCTGAAGGCCAGTCCCTCAAGCGCGTGCAATTCTATGAAGCCAACAACCTGCGCACCCCGGCGCAGATCCGCGTGGTGCTGGGCTGGGACGATCCGAAAGCCGAACTCGATCTGCATATCGTCACGCCCGACGGCCAACATGCGTTCTTCGGCCAGCCGGCGCTGAGCAACGGCGGCGGTCTCGATCCGGATGGCGTCGATGGCCCCGGCCCTGAAATGTTCACCATGACCGCGCCGATGCACGGCACTTACCTGGTTTACGTGAACTATTGGGGCAACTACGGCAACGGCGGCTACAACTTCGATGAGGCCAGCAACCAGAACGAGGTGATCGCCTCGCAGATCAACCTGGTGCTCAACGAAAACACGGTCGATGAAAAACGCGAGACCTTTGTCGTGCCCCTGCGCGCCATTGGCGATCTGTTGCTGGTAAAGACTTTCAACTACTAACGCTCCACGGATGAACAGGCCCTTGTGAATATGAGCGACAACACTGCTTCCTCGACCACGCCGACACCTGTCGCCAAACCTGTACGCCGCTGGCCGGTGATACTGATCGGGCTGTGCCTGGTCGCAGGTGTCGCCGCCGGGTTGGGCTGGTTTATGAACAAGCCCAAGGCGCCGCCCATGGAGTTGGCGTTGGAAAAACTCGGCGTGAGCCGTCCCGACGGCTTGCTCGAGGCCCACTCCCTGAGCCAGTTGCCCAAGGACCTGTTGGCAGTCCCATTCCTCAAGGCCACGCTCACCGAGGACTTCGTCTTCTATTACGAGGCCCATGCTGACCGTCTCGGGCTGATCGGCAGCCTGCGCCGGATCATCTACGAGCACGAGCTCAAGCTGCAGGACAGCCTGATCGAAGAACTTTTCGACCAGCCGGCCGATGTCGCGCTGTGGCGCGGTGCGGACGGTCGCCTCAAGGATTTCCTGCTGGTGATGGATCGCGGTGGTCTGGCCAAGGTCCTGGAACCGTTGGCGAAAGTCGCCTTGGACGACACCCAGTTGAGCAAGCTCGGTGACCTGAAGGTTGGCGGCGATGAAGTTGGGCTCTACCAGCTCAGTTATAACGCCAGTAAATCCCTGGTCTTCGCCTCCCATGGCGACAAGCTGGTCGTGCTCTCCAACCCGACCAAACTCTACGACCCAGGCAATGGCCCTACCGATGAACCCGGCATGGTCTCGACCCAGGCCCTCGAAGCACTGCTGGCCGGTGAAAAACTGTTCCCCGAAGCCTTCGGCCTGCCGCCCAAGGCGCCAGAGGTCAAGCAGCGCATCTCGGTCAACGCCAGCGTGCTCGCCATGGGCTACCAGCGTTTCATCCCGAACTTCGCCGGCTTGCGTTTCGACATGGACGACAACGGCTGGCACAGCTTCCTGGCGATGGACGAGCAGGAAAACCAGCCGGACTTCGACGTCAAGCCGATCTGGCAAGCCATGCCCATGGGCGCCAGTGCCTGTGTGGCCTTGCCCCTGGCCGCCGAGCAGCACAAACCCTTGCTGGTAAAACTGGGTGCCGACGAAAAAACCGCCCAGGCCATGGTCGACCATGTGGCCGGCGCCGCGGGTCTGTGCTGGTACGCCGATTCGCGCCTGTACACCCCGCTGCTGGTGGCGAGCCTGAATGACGACGACGGCAAGCTCGACGCCGACCTGGGCAACCTGTTCGGTTCGATGGTCGGCGCCTATGAAAACAACGTCGCCGACCATGCATTCCCGGTTGTCGAGAAACAAGCAGGCTCGACGCACCAGTGGCTGCGTCAGGTCAGCTCCAATTTCGGCCCCTACCTGGCCAAGGACGCTGAGCAACCCGAGGCGATTACCGGCAAGGCGTTCCTGCGGGTGAGCCTGGCGCGCCACGGTTCGACCTTGCTGTTCTCCCTTGATGACAAACTGGTGGACAAGGCCCTCGGTACCCTCGACAAACGCTTCCCCCCCATGGCCGACGTGGTGCCCAAGGACCTGCTGATGCCGGTCTACTTCGGCCCGGAGTCCATGGCGCAGTTGATGCAGCGCGAAACCCTCGACAGCTTGCCCCAGGACATGGAACCGGTGTTCTACAACGCCGCGCAAACCTACCTGATCCCGAAACTGCGCACCCTTGGCGGCTACGGCAAATACGCCCTGACCTTGCCTGAAGGCAGCGAGCCGGACGGCCACTGGCAGTGGCTGCCGCTGGAATGGAAAGCGCTGTGACAGCACTGATCCGCAACCCCGCATTGATGCTGCTGCTGGCATTACTGCTCGGCGGGCCTGCGTTTGCCGGCGAGGCGCCGGCATTGGATGTGCAGCAATCCAAGGTCTTTCGCGCCTGGTTCGTGCGCATCGCCCAGGAACAGCTGAGCAAAGGCCCGAGCCCGCGCTGGTATCAGCAGGACTGCGCCGGGCTGGTGCGCTTTGCCGCCAACGAAGCGCTGAAGGTCCACGATGAAAAATGGCTGCGCAGCAATGGTCTGTCCAATCGCTACCTGCCGCCGGAACTGCCGCTCAGCGATGCGCAACGGCGCCTCGCCCAGCAGTGGCAGCAGGGCGGCGGCAAGGTCGGGCCCTACGTCAACGCGATCAAGCTGATCCAGTTCAATAGCCGTCTGGTGGGCCGGGATGTCACCCAGGCCCGCCCCGGCGACCTGATGTTCTTCGATCAGGGTGACGACCAGCACCTGATGATCTGGATGGGCCGCTACATCGCCTATCACACCGGCACCACAACCCCTACCGACAACGGCATGCGCTCCGCAAGCCTGCAACAACTTATGAACTGGAAGGACACCCGATGGATACCCGACGCAGCCAACCCCAACTTCATCGGCGTCTATCGACTCAACTTTCTCTCCCAATGACCGGTGCCCGCATGCTGCGCTTGTGTTCAAAATTGCCCCTGCTGTTTGCCTTGTTGCTGGCACCTGTCGTAAATGCCGAAGATACGGTGGAACCCAGCGGCTACACGCCGGTGTCCGGTGAAAGCTTCTTCCTGCTGGCCGACAGCAGCTTTGCCAGCGACGAACAGGCCATGGTCCGCCTCGAAGCGCCGGGCCGCGACTACCGTCGGTTCCGCATGGAGCCCTATGGGGGCGCCGATATCCGCGTCTATCGCATCGACAAACCGCTGGATTTCCTCAAGCGCCAGAAGAACCTGCACCGCGTGGTCAGCGATGGCCAGTTCAAGGGCGAAGGCCTGTCCAACACCCTCGCGTACCTGTGGGACAACTGGTATCGAAAATCCCGTCGCGTGATGCAGCGGGCGTTCTCCTACGAGTCGCGCCAGCAGGTCACCGAAGAAGTGCCGGAACTGAAGATTGGCAATGCCCTGGTCGCGCCAACACCGTACGACGCTCCAGCGCAATTTTCCTTGATCCCCGGTTTGCCGGTGGTCAGCCAGTTCCGCTACCCGTTGTGGCAGGCCAAGCCGATCCAGCCGCCGGCCGGGGTCAACCTGGCGGGTTCGTCCAGTCAGTTTGTCAACGTCGCGCCGGGCAACGTCTATGTGCCGTTGGGCCAGTTGAAGCCAGGCCTGTACCTGGTGGAAGCGCTGATCGGCAAATACCGCGCAACGACCATGGTCTTCGTCTCCAACACCGTGGCCGTGAGCAAGATTGCCGGCGATGAATTGCTGGTCTGGGCGGCACGCAAGCATGAAGGGCGTTCGGTGCCCAAGGTCAACGTGCTGTGGACCGACGGCCTGGGCGTAATGAGCAGCGGTGCCACCGATGAAGACGGCCTGCTGCGTCTCAAGCACGTCAGCCCGGAGCGTTCGTTCGTCATCGGTGAAGACGAGGAGGGCGGGGTATTCGTCTCGGAGAACTTCTACTACGACAGCGAAATCTACGACACCAAGCTCTATGCGTTCACCGACCGGCCGCTGTACCGGCCGGGGGATTGGGTCTCGCTGAAAATCGTCGGTCGTGAGTTCAAGAATGCCCGTGATTCGGTGCAACCGACTGCCGCCGACGTCAATGTCAGCGTGCTGGACGCCACCGGCACCGAACTGCAAACCCTGGCCCTGAAGTTCGATTCCAAAGCCGGCACCCAAGGCCGTTTCCAATTGCCGGAGAACGCCGTGGCCGGCGGCTATGAACTGCGCTTCAGCTACAAGGACCAGCTCTACAGCAGCGCCTTCCGTGTCGCCGAATACATCAAGCCGCACTTCGAGATCGCCCTGAACCTGGCCAAGCAGGATTACCGCACCGGCGAGCCGGTCAAGGGTAACCTTGTGCTGCTGTACCCGGACGGCAAACCTGTGGTGAATGCCACGGTGAGCCTAAGTCTGCGCGCCCAGCAACTGTCGATGGTCGATAACGAGCTGCAATACCTGGGGCAATTCCCGGTCGAGCTGACCAGCAGCGAAGTGACCACCGATGCCAAGGGCAACGCGACCCTCGACCTGCCGGCCGCCGACAAGCCGAGCCGCTACACGCTCACCGTGTTCGCCAGCGATGGCGCGGCGTATCGGGTCAAGACCACCAAGGAAATCCTCATCGACCGTGGCGCGGCGAATTTCCGCCTGAGTGCTCCCCAACGGTTCAGCGCCGCCGGCCAGAAGGTGTCGTTCAGCTACGCCAATGAAGGCGGCAACGAACAAGCCAAAGCCGTGACGCCAGGCAGCTACGCCTGGGTGCGCCTGGAAGACCAGAGCACCGGAGAAGGCAAGCTGGCCGCCAAGGACAAGGGCTTCAGCCTGACCTTCGAGCGTCCCGGCACCTACAACCTGACGCTCAAGGATGACCACGGCCGGGCCATTGGCGCCGCCGCCCATGCGGTGACCGGTGAAGGCATCAAGGCCGTGCCGGGCACTGTCGAGATTGTCTTCGACAAGCCTGAATACAAGACCGGTGACGAAGCGCTGGCGCTGATCACCTTCCCGGAGCCGGTCAGCGATGCGCTGCTGTCGCTTGAGCGGGACAAAGTCGAGGCCACGGCGCTGCTGTCCAAGGGCGGCGACTGGCTGAAGCTGGAAAAGCTCAGCGACACCCAATACCGCGCGCGCATTGTCGTGAAGGATAACTTTGCGCCCAACCTGACCTTCTCGGTGCTGTACACCAAGGGCGGCCAGTACAGCTTCCAGAACGCTGGCATCAAGGTGATCACACCGCAGATCGATGTTGCTGTCGTCACCGACAAAGCCACCTACCGCCCGGGCGACACGGTGACCGTGGACCTGAGCACCCAGTTCGCCGGCAAGGCGATCCCGGCGCACCTGACGGTCAGCGTGGTGGACGAAATGATCTACGCCCTGCAACCGGAAGTGGCCCCGACCATCGATCAGTTCTTCTATCACCCGCGTCGCAACAACGTGCGCACCAGTGCCAGCCTGTCGTTCATCAGCTACGACGTGGCGCTGCCAGGCAGCCCTGGCGCGCCGGGCAAGGCCAATCGTAGTGAACGCGGGGTCAAGGTGCTGGAACGGCCGCGCCGTGAAGACGTCGACACCGCTGCCTGGCAGCCGGAGCTGGTCAGCGATGCCAGCGGCAAGGCCCGCTTCACCTTCAAGATGCCGGACTCCCTGACCCGCTGGCGCATCACGGCCAAGGCGATTGCCGACGACGGCCAGGTGGGCCAGAAGAAGCAGTTCATCGCCTCGGAAAAACCGCTGTACCTGAAGTGGAGCGGCCCGACCCGTTTCCGCACGGGCGACAAGCCGCAACTGGGCCTGTTCGCCTTCAGCCAGTCTGAAAAACCGCTGAAGAGCGAGCTGCTGATCCGCTACGCCGGCGCTGAGCAGCGCATGGTGGTGGACCTGAAAAACGGCATCAACTACGTGGCGTTGCCGGCCTTGGAACTGAGCAGCGGCGACTTGAACGTGCAGTTGCAATTGAACGGCGAAACCCAGGACGCCCTGGCCCTGCGCTTGAACGCCAGCGGCAACGGCTGGCAAGTCACCCAGAACCAGCGCCTTGATGTGACGAGCGGCGACACCCCGCTGACCCTGCCGGCCGACGCCAGCGATATTCGCTTGCGTCTGGATGACAGCCCGCAAGCGTTGTTTCGTTCGGCCCTGGATGACCTGCTGAGCTACCCATACGGTGGCGTCGAGCAGACCGCCAGTCGTCTGTTGCCGTTGAGCATTGCCTATCCGACCCTGGCATCGAACCCGAAGATCCGCGACCGCTTACGGCTGATCATGCAAAACAGCCGCTTGCGCTTGGTGCAGATGGCCGGCCCCTCGGCGAGCTTCACCTGGTGGGGCCAGGACGGTGAGCCGGATGCCTTCCTCACCGCCTATGCCTATTACGCCGACTGGCACGCCAGCAAGGCCTTGGACCTGAGCCTGCCGCCGGAGCACTGGCAGCGGGTGCTAGAGGTCTACGCCAAGCAGGCCGGTGATACGCCACTGCTGCAACGGGCGCTGATCCTGTCGTTCGCCAAGCAGATGCAGCTGCCGGTGAACACCTTGCTCAGCGGTTTGATGGATGATCTGGCGAAAGCCAGTGAAGGCAGCACCGAGAGCGTGCTGGACAGCGGCGAAGACAGCCTGGTCATGTATGCGCCGGATTCTGCCCTTGGCCTGGCCAGCGCCCGTGTCCTGACCGCATCCCTGGCGAAACAGGCCAAGGTGCCGTTGCCGGCGGCCTTCAGCCTTCAAGCCGATGCAGCGCAACAGCAGCTGGAACTCAGCTCGCAGCCGTTCGTCGAGGCCCTGGTGTTGTCGTTGCAGAGCTTTGATCAGGCTCGCGCCACTGCATTGCTGGAGCGCGTGTTGCCGCAGCAGTCCACCCTGGAGCGGGCCCTGGCTTTGACCTGGTTGCAGCGCAGCATCGAACAGGCGGCGCCGGCCGTAGCCCTGGCGCCGGGCGAAGGCTGGGCAGCCAAGCAGGGCGCGACCGGTGAAACCTACTGGCAGTGGCAGGGCGCGCAGCTTCCAACGATGTTGACCCTGACTGGCGCCCAGGAGCGTCCATTGCAAGCGGCACTGAGTTTCCAGAGCCAGCAACCGCCGGTAGCGCCGATGGCCGTGTCCATCACCCGTCGTCTGTCGCGTCTGGTGCCGGGTGACGAGGCTTTCACCTTCAAGCTCGAAGCCGTGGGCAACAAACCATTGTCCAGCGACAGCCTTTACCTGGATGAAGTGATCATCAACAGCAAGGCCCCGACGCCGCTGCGCTACGGCATGCTTGAAGTGCCGCTGCCGCCAGGCGCCGACGTGGAACGCACCACCTGGGGCATCCAGTTGCAGGGCAAGGCCGGCAGCGAGCCGACTTCCCTGGAAAAAGCACGCTTCGAGCCGGGGCAGATGGCTTATGCGGTGCCGGTGGATGCCCTCAGTGGCGAGCTGCGCCTGCGGCACTTGGTACGCTTCTCCCAGAAGGGCCAGTTCACCTTGCCACCGGTGCGTTTCACCCAGGTCTATGCGCCGCAACATCAGGCGCGGGAACAGAAACCGGCGCTCGGTCAGGTCACGGTCAACTGATATGCGTTGGCGGCTGGTTGGGTGGCTGTTGTGCTTGATCCCTGCGCTGGCAACAGCGCAGGACGAGCCGTTACGCCTGGCCTTCGACGGTCAATTGCTGCAAGTGAGCCAGACCCGGGTGCTGGATCGCCAGCCGCTGCCCGACACCTTGCAGGCGCCACTGGGCAGTCTGTGGAAGCTGTTTGTCTACGCCTGGCTGGTGGACACCGACGCTCGCGAGCCGGTCTATGAGTGCCGCGGCGAATCGAAGGAAGAAGTCTATTGCTGCAACGCCGGGCAGCGCATCGGTCGTGACCAGGCACTGGTGAAGTCCTGCGGCCTGTACTTCGAGCCGCAGCGGCTCGGGCTGTCGGCCTCGACCTGGCGCGATTACTGGCAGGCCCGTCAGGCGCCGGCCTGGTTGTTGGATCTGCCGGCCTTGCAACCCCAGACGCCAGTGCCCGTCGGGCAATTGCTCAAGGCCCTGGCCACGCTGCCGGCCCAGGACCAGGCCCGGCGGGTGCTGCTGGATGTAGTGCTCAGCGCGGCGGACGGGCGGCTGGTCGGCGAGTTGGGCAGTCGCCTGCGGGTCAAGACCTGGAGCTGGCTGGGTGACCAGGGGCCTTCCTCCCGACAGGGCGGTTTCGCCGGTTGGTTAGCCGATGGCACCCCGGTGTGGGCGGGTGGTCGCGGTACCAGCCAACAGGTCCTGAAGGTCTACGGCGAAGGTTTGGCGACGGCATTGCCGTCTCGCTGGCCGGCGCAAACCGGGCGTTGCGTGGAAGTCGGCCTGTTTGCCCGTTATCCGTTGCAACGGGTGATGACCGATGACCGGCCTGCCACGCCGGGTCAACTGCGCGGTGATTACCGCGTCGAGTTCACGAATGGCAACCAACTGGATATCCACAGCGATGGCGAGCTGTTCCTGATGTCCGGCAAGCTGGTGGCGCGCCTGGATCGGGAGGAATACGTCGCCCGGGTCTTGCAGCGCGAAGCCAAGGCCGAGCCTGCCGAAGCGGCCAAGGCATTGGCTGTGGCGATCCGCACCTATTTGCTGCAGAACGCCCAACGCAGCGGTGATTGCCTGAGCATCGACGACAGCAGTCATCGTCAGCGTGTCGCGCCACGCCCGGCGACACCGCAAACCCGCGCCATTGCCGCCTGGACCAGCGACCTGGTCCTGGCCGGCGCCGATGTCACCTACCACTCCGACCAGTCTGGCCCGGACAAACTGTCCTGGGCGCAAGCAGTGGAACAAGCCAACGCCGGCCAACGCTACGACGCCATCCTGCTGCATGCCTACCCACGTGCCAGCCTCAGCCGCTGGGACAACCCGGTGGCATCCTGCGAAGCGCTGCCCGCCGCCCAGAACTGGTTGCTGAAGCAGCGCCGGGGCTGGCGTGAACGGCTGGAAAGAGAAGTGGGCTACAACGAAATCAGCACTTTCGCCGTCTGCCGCGTTGCCTTTGGCCGGCCTTATGTCGACCGCGAGCGCCAGCGCATCTATGTGCGCGGCGTGCGGTCGCTGCAGGATCGTCTCGACCTGACGCATGAATATTTGCACCTGGCCTTCGAAGCTCATCCCAACGGCCAGGACGAAACCTATATCGAAGGGCTTGCCCGTCACCTCTTGCTGGAATAGACCATGACACTCCGTTATCCACAGGTCTTGCTGTTGCTCTGCGCCCTGACCGCGTTGCCACCGGCCGTGGCCGCCGACGCCCTCAAGCTCGACACGCCGATCGGCGGCTGGCGCAGCGGTGCGCCGGGCGGTGAAGGCGAAAGTTTCAGCCAGACCGTCAACTACCCGGCTTCGTCGGTCAACACGCCTGCGGGTCAAGCCAGTACCGCGCGCATTACTGGACAGATCAAAGGTGCGCCCAAAGGCAGCAACGCGCCAGGCCAACTGATCGTCAACGGTGTCAGCCTGCCGCTCAAGCTGGATGAGGAAGGTCGCTTCGACCGGCCATTCTCGTTCCCCAACGGCAGCAACAGCGTTGAAGTACGCAGTGCCGATGGCCAGCAGCGCCACCGCACACAATTTCTCAACACCAGCGGCGGCGCCACACCGGCCAAGCTGCGGGTGTTGCTGACCTGGGACAGCGACGGCACGGACCTGGACTTGCACTTGGTCACGCCCGATGGCGCCCACATCTGGTATGGCGACCGTGCAGTCGCCAACGGCGGCGCCCTCGACGTCGACGTCACCACCGGCTACGGCCCGGAAATCTTCGCCATGCCCGCGCCGATCAAAGGCCAGTACCTGGTGTACGTGAACTACTACGGTGGCGGTTATCGCAGTGAAGAAGGCAGCGAGGGCGGTGGCGAGCAGGCACAGCAAGCGCTGACCACCGCGAAAGTCACCGTGATCACCGAAGAAGGCACGCCGAACGAGAAGATGGAAACCTTCGTCGTGCCGATGAGGGCGGTGGGCGAGCTGACGTTGGTTAAAAGCTTCAGCTATCCGTAAGCAACCCTTGCTCCCGCTGGGCTTGTGTAGGCGCTGCCGCAGGCTGCGATCTTTTGATCTTTCGCTTGAGACTCAAGTGTCTGGGGAAAAATCGCAGCCTCGTTGCACTCGACAGCGCCTACGGTGTGTTTCTTGGGAGTATTTGTGACAAAAAATCTCACGCGTGAGCTATTGTGAGGTCCAGAAGTTACCTGTAGTGTTTCTCACGCGTGAGTTTTTCACAGTGGGGTCAGTACCATGCCAACCAGCTCTCCATCAGATCCGCCAGACGGGTCTGTGACCGATTCAGCGAGCCGCACGGGAGAGCGCGCCAAACCCTCCGCGAAAAAACCGTCGAGCTTCTACATGAAGCAGATGCGCGCGGGCCTGAGTGCCGCCGGGTATGTGAAACACGAGACTTGGGTGCTTCCCGAAAACCGAAGCCTGCTCAAGCAAATGGAGAAACAGCTACGCCAACCGATTCTGGCTGGCTCATTCATGTCGGAGGATTACATGAGCGCAGGTAACAACTGGAACATCGATCGCCTCTACAGCGCCCTTCAGGCCCTGGAAGTGGTCGCGAACGACATCACTCTCTCTCTCGTTCAAGGCTCCGAGTCCAGCATCAAGCTGGAAATGAATGACTTCGGTGGCTTGCCGATCTACATCGCAGTGGTGGGCGACCAGATCATCGTCGATACCGTCCTGGTGGACGTCGAGTCGATCAACGACGTCGCGGCATTCAATGACGCCGTGCTGCGCAGCCGGGAGATGTTCCCGCTGTCTTCCATCGGCATCGAGACCATGCCCAACGGACAGGTCGTCTACAACATGTTCGGTGCGTTGGCCTCCGACTCTAGCCTGACCAACGTCGTCACCGAGGTCAAAACCCTCGTCGACAACGTCCAGCGCGCCAGCGAAGCCTTCGAACGCTTTTTCATTTAATTCGCCGAATAGGAGCCATCCAATGACTCAGTCCATCTGGAGCAAGTTGTTCACCGCACTGCGTGGCGGTGCCAACGAAGTCGGCGAATCGATCGTCGACCAACAGGCCCTGCGTATCCTTGACCAGGAAATTCGCGATGCCGACAGCGCGCTGGCCAACGCCAAGCGTGAGCTGGTCACCATCATGGCCAAGCACAAGCTGGCGACTGATCGCGTCGGCGAATACAACGCCAAGATCAACGACCTGGAAGCCAAGGCCCTGGCCGCGATCCAGGCCAACCGCGAAGACCTGGCACTGGAAGTGGCCGAAGCTATTTCGACCCTGACCAACGAACTGGACGCCGAGCAGAAGCACGCGACCGAATTCGGCGGTTACGCGGACAACATGCGCAAAGACATCACCAAGGCCGAAAGCCGGATCAAAAGCCTGCGTCAGCAAGTGGACATGGCCAAGGCCCGTGAAAGCGTGCAGAAGGCCCAGGTCAGTGCTTCGATCGCCAGCGGCGGCGCCAATGGCAAGCTGGAAACCGCCGTCGGTACGCTCAACCGCCTGCAGGCCAAGCAACAGCAACGTGCCGCTGAGCTGCAAGCCCAGGACGAACTGGCCGAGGCTTCGACCGGCTCCGACCTGGAGCGCAAACTGCGCGACGCCGGCATCACGTCGAACGAAGGCAGCGCCAATTCGATCCTGGAGCGCCTGAAGAAAAAATCGGCTGAGTGATCGGTACGCGCACACCGAACCCGTGCTCCCGCTGAACGTGTAAGCGCTGGCGAAGCCTGCGATCTTTTGATCTTTCGCTTGAAATTCAAGTGTCTGGGGAAAGATCGCAGCCTCGCTGCGCTCGACAACTCCTACACAGCGCTTACGACCCAGCGGGAGCACCCGTGTCCGACACGCCACGGATTTAATTGTGGTACAGGTACTTTTATCCAAACCCCGCAACAGGTTTAATGCTATCCGGCCACTACGCTCGAGCCCTCAGGCGCCAGAGCGATGATCCCGCCAGGAACCAAACCCCACAGAGTCAGGGACGAAATGTCGATTTTCCTATTGTTGCGCACGTACGCGGCGTCCTTTTTCCATCGGTTCGGCTGGGCGGGCCTGAGCATCGCGTTGGGCGTGCACCTGGCCACGGCCTGGATCGGCCTGGTGCTGCTGGGCGAGCAACACCTCATCAGCGCCGCCACGTTTATCTACTTCTATCTCACCACCACGCTCACCGTCGGCTATGGCGATCTGTTGCCACAGACATCCGCTGGGCGAATTTTCGTGGCGACCTGGATCATGCTCGGGGGCATTGCCCTGTTGACGACGGTCATCGGCAAAACCACCAGCAGCGTCATCGATGTATGGAGAAAAGGCATGAAGGGCAAAGGCGATTTCACCGGCAAGGTCGGCCACACGGTTCTCATTGGCTGGGAGGGCGCCCCCAGCGAACGGGTCATTGAGTTGCTGCTGCAGGACGAAACCTCCAATGACAACCTGATCGTCATCTGCGATTGCGATCTCGAAGAAAACCCCATGCCCGGCAAGGCATCGTTCATCAAGGGCGACAGCCTGTCCGCCGTCGCGCTGTTGCAGCGTGCTGGCGTGCCTGGCGCCGAGCGTGTGCTGGTGCGAACCCATTCCGACGACCTGACCCTGGCCACAGTGCTGGCGGTCAATCAATTGGGGCCGGTCGGGCATGTGGTCGCGCACTTCAATGACAGCGAAATCGCCGCCCTGGCCAGCGCTTACGCTCCCAGCCTGGAATGCACCTCCAGCATGGCCATCGAAATGCTGGTGCGCGCCTCCCAGGACCCGGGCTCGTCAGTGGTCATCAATGAATTACTCTGCGTCGGTCAAGGCGCCACCCAGTACCTGATGAAGCTGCCCGAGGCATTTGAAGCAACGTTCGGCGACCTGTACGCACGGATGAAAGAACAGCACAACGCTACGCTGATCGGCTACCGCGCCAAAGGTGCCCAACAACCGTCGATCAACCCGCCCGGCGCTACGCGCGTCGTGGGCGGCGAACTCTTCTACATCGCCTCCGCGCGTCTCAAGGAAATTTCCCATGGGGTGGTTTAAACGGTTGATGGGGCTTGAAGCCCCGAACGCGAACACCGCCAGCCATGGCGCGCCCATCACCGGGCCCCTGGGCCTGGCCTCCGGCAAGCAGATCATGTTCGACGCCACGCTCAAGTTGTTGCTCGACGGCAACAGCGCCGTGGTCATCCCGGGTTCCCAACAGATCTGGAGCCTGGGCGTCGTCGACCTCGGGCAGTCGAACTGGCTGTCGCGCTGCTACATGAACGATGAAGACTACTGGCTGCAAGTGCACACCAGCGGCGATATCGCCGGGCAGGTCGAGTCGGTGATCCTGTTCAACTACCTCAGCTACGTCACGATCAACAGTGAAGCGCAATTGCGGCGTCTGGCTGGCCCTGAAAGCCTGATCGGCCTGCCGACCTACACCCACAACGGCGTCGAGTACACCCGCGAATGGGGCACCGAGGCTGGCCAGACAGAATTGGTGGCGTTGAGCGAGCGCGTGAGCAATCCGGATGAGTCCTACAGCGTCGAGCACCGTTCGATGCTGTACGCCCGCGACACCGGTCTGACGGATCGCCGGGAGTTCCTGCTGTTCTCCGTCGAAGAGGACGCAGAAGGCGCCGTCGCCCTGAGCACTTCGCTGGGCATTTCGCTGTACATCACTGACCTGAACACTTTTTGAATAAGGAAGAAGTCCATGCTTGAAGCACTCTCCATTTCCCTGAACAAAGCCGCCGTGCTTGGCTTTGTCATGTACATTCTTGGCGCCGCCGTGCTGTTCGCGCTGTTCCAGTTCATCTACACCCGCGTCACGCCGCACAAAGAGTTCGAACTGATTCGCTCGGGCAACGTGGCGGCGGCCATCGCCCTGGGCGGCGCTGTCATCGGTTTCGCCATCCCGGCCAGCAACGTGATTGCCTACTCGATCAGCATGCTGGACTTCGTTGTCTGGGCGGTGATCGCCGCTGTCGTCCAGTTGTTGGCGTTCCTGGTGACCAGCCTGGTGCTCAAGGGCGCTTCCGCGCGCATCAAGAACGGTGAAATCGCCGCCGGTATCTACATCGCTGCCGTGGCCATCAGCGTCGGCATGTTGAACGCCGCGTGCATGACGCCTTCCTCGAACTGATTGCGCCACGGAGAACCCGATGAAACGAAGCAAGTACGTTCAGCTTTCGCTGGCCGCGTCGGTCGCCCTGGCGATATCCGGCTGCGGGCCAACGGAAAAAACCTACAAGTTGCAGAAGAAGTACAACTTCCAATCCGTCCAGCAATGTGTCGATGAAAAACTGCCGGTGGACATTTGCGCCGACGCCTACATGACCGCCATGGCCGAGCATCGTCGCGTTGCGCCGACGTACGTCAGCCAGGCTGATTGCGATGCCGACTTTGTCCCCGATTGGTGCCAGCAGGACTCGTCCGGTCAGTTCATCCCCAAGCTGGGCGGTTTTGAGCTGAGCGCCGATGGCGAGGTCACGCAATCCCAGGTCGACGCCGCCCGGGCGCAACTGCCGGCTTCGGAAGCGAACGTCGGTGGTTCAGGCTTCGGCAACCTGCTGACCGGCATGCTGATCGGCAATATGTTGAGCGGCAACCGCAACAGCTATTACTCGGAGCCGGTCTACCGTTACCGCGACGATCGCGGTGGCTATGGCTCCTCGACGCTCAGCCAGCGGGTTGCCAGGGGCTCGACCTTTACCAAGTCCAAGCAGGCGCGGTACGGCAGCTACACCGACTCCATCAAGAGCAGCAAGCCGATGTCCGTCTCGTCCTCCACCTCTCGCGGTGGTTTCGGCAGCAAGGCCAGCGCCCGCAGCGGTTGGGGCGGTTCGAGCAGCTTCGGCGGCTGAGGAACGAGGGCCATGAAGAAGATCCATTGCGCAGAACGGCATGACTGGAAACAGACCGCCGAGCAGCTCGGCTTTCTGTTCCACACCATCGACGGCGAACCCTATTGGGACGAAAGCGCGTACTACCAGTTCACCCTCAAGCAGATCGAGGAGGATCTGGAAGACCCGACCACCGAGATCCATGAGATGTGCATGGACCTCGTGGCCCGCGTGGTCCAGAGCGAAGAGTTGCTGGAACGCCTGAGCATTCCCGCGCCGTTCTTTGACCTGGTGCGCACTTCATGGCTCGAAGGCCACCCGCACCTGTATGGGCGCATGGATTTCTCCTACAACGGCAGCGGCCCCGCCAAGCTGTTGGAACTCAACTACGACACGCCGACCAGCCTCTACGAGGCGGCGGCGTTCCAGTGGGGCTGGCTGGAGCAATGCATCGAGCGTGGTGTGCTACCGGCCCATGCCGACCAGTTCAACAGCATCGACACCAAGTTGCATCAGGCCTTTGCCCAGTTGCAGCTCAAAGAGCCGTTTTATTTCGCCTCGATGAAAGGCTCGGTGGAAGACAAGGGCACCACAGACTACTTGCGCTTGATTGCGGAAAAAGTCGGCATTGAATCGCGGCACATCGATCTCGAAGACATCGGCCTCAACAGTGATGGGCGTTTTGTCGACCTGGAGGAGCGCTGGATTCCTCACCTGTTCAAGCTGCATGCCTGGGAGTTCATCTTCCACGAGCCATTTGGCGCCGCGATTGCCGAGTGTGATACGCAGTTTTTCGAGCCGGCCTGGAAGTCGATCATCTCGAACAAGGGCATCCTGCCGCTGTTGTGGGCGTTCAACCAAGGCCACCCGAACCTGCTCGCGGCCCATCTGGATACCGACACGAGCAAAGCGGTGCCCAAGGGCTGGGTGCGCAAGCCGTTCTTTTCCCGCGAAGGCGCCAACATCGAGCTGCAGACCGCTGATGGCCTGATCGTGAAGGAAGACGGCCCGTACACCGACGCACCGTTCATCCTCCAGGAGTTCGCGCCGCTGCCGAAGTTCGACGACAGCTACACGCTGATCGGTTCCTGGGTCATCGGCGACCAGGCTGCCGGCATTGGCGTGCGGGAAGACAACAGCCTGATTACCAAGGATTCAAGCCGGTTTCTGCCGCACCTGATCCTCGATTGATTCTCCCTCCACACCCAAACCCCTGTGGGAGCGAGCCTGCTCGCGATAGCGGTAGATCAGCCAGCATGGATGTTGACTGACATGTCCCTATCGCGAGCAGGCTCGCTCCCACAGTTTAGGTGTTCGCCACAGGCTTTCTCAGGTCCACCAGTACCGCACCAAATGAAAGAAGATCGGCGCCGCGAAACACACCGAGTCCAACCGGTCGAGCATGCCGCCGTGGCCTTCGATCATGTGGCCCCAGTCCTTGACGCCGCGGTCGCGTTTGATCGCCGACATGACGATGCCGCCAGCAAACCCCAGCAAGTTGATCAGCAAGGCGATGAGGAACGACTGCCAGGGATTGAACGGCGTGATCCACCACAGCGCGCCACCGATCAGCGAGGCCAGGAAAATGCCGCCGACAAACCCCTCCACGGTCTTGGAGGGCGACAGGTTCGGCGCGATCTTGTGTTTGCCGAACAGCTTGCCGCAAACGTACTGCAACACATCCGAGAGCTGCACCACGATCACCAGGTACGCGATCAGCAACAGGTTGCGCCCTTCGAAACCGGCGATGTCCAGTGTCAGCAGGGCCGGGACGAAGGAGATGCAGAATACCGCGATCATCAGCCCCCACTGGACCTTGGACGCGCGCTCCAGGAAGTGCGTACTGTCGCCGCCCAGGGACGCCAGGATCGGTAGCAGCAGGAACACATACACCGGGATAAAGATCGAAAACAGCCCGTACCAGTCGTAGTAGATCAACAGGTATTGCAGCGGCAGCGCCAGGTAGAACGCCGCCACCAGGGCTGGGTAATCACTGCGACGGGTCGGTGTCAGGGTCAGGAATTCCCGCAGGGCGTAGAACGACACCGCGTAGAACAACAGGATCACCGCCGCGTTGCCGAGCCAGAACGCGATGCCGATCACCAGCACCATGATCCACCAGGCATTGATCCGCGCATTGAGGTTGTCGATGACGGAGTTCGGCGCGCCTTTGGTCCGCAGCCTGAGAATGAAACCGATCAACGAAGCCAGCACTAGAATCGCGCCGATCCCGCTAAACAACATCAGGGTATATCGATCCATGTCAGACGTGCTCCGGGGCCAGTGCTAGCAGCGCGGCGCGGCTGCGTTCGAGAAATTGCTCTTTGCTTTCACCTTCTTCGATGCACAGCGGCGCGCCGAAACTGGTGGTGCATAACAGCGGCAGAGGCAGCATTCGACCTTTGGGCATGACGCGGTTGAGGTTGGCGATCCACACCGGGATCACCTCGACCTCAGGGTGTTTTTTCATCAAGTGATAGATCCCGCTCTTGAAGGGCAACAGGCCTTCCTCCGGATTGCGCGTGCCTTCCGGGAAAATGATCAGCGAATCGCCGTTTTCCAGTGCATCGAGCATCGGCTGCAATGGGCTGTAGGATGGATCCTTGCGCTCGCGGTCCACCAGCACGCCGTTGAACACCCGGTTGATGATGTAGCGACGCACCGGGCTGGTTTGCCAATAGTCGGCCCCCGCGACCGGGCGGGTGAGCTTGCGCAGCGCCGGCGGCAGCGAGGCCCAGAGCAACACGAAGTCACCGTGGCTGCTGTGGTTGGCGAAGTAGATCCGCTGCACCGGCGTCGGCGCGCAGCCGAGCCACAGGCTGCGAGCGCCCGTGACCATGCGAGCGGCGGAGGTGATGAGGTTGGCGACCACGGGTTCGAACATGAGGATTCCTTGTCCTGAGAAACATAAGCATGACGGTGGCGAGGGAGCTTGCTCCCGCTGGGCTCTTGTAGGAGCTGTCGAGCGAAGCGAGGCTGCGATCTTTCCACAGCCCATTGAGTCGAGAGCAAAAGATCAAGATCAAAAGATCGCAGGCTTCGCCAGCTCCTACATACCTGAAGCTAACCAGGGACTGGCCAGGATGAAGCCCAGCGTCAAGACAACTTGTACGGCCAGCAACCGCGATTGCCGACGCAGCAGCAACAACGCGCCGTGCCGGCGTTCGGTCCAGAGACGGCCTGCACGTTCGGCCGGTTGCAGGCCCAGCGAAGTGAGGGCTTGGTCCAGGGAGTAGGTGCGCTCGGCCAGGGATTGGCTACTGTCAGCCATGCGCTGAAACAGATCGGCATCAAATGCCACGCGTAACGCCCAGTATTTTTCCAGCGCACCGAGGACGATCAGTGCGACGCTCAGCAGCAGCAACCACGGATCAATGACGCCCACCAGCCACTGCCCCAACCCCAACAGCGCCGCCAGCAGTGTCAGCCCGGTGGACAACTGATCCAACGAATGACCCCGGCGCAACAGGCTCGCCACGGTGTGAAGCTCCATATCAGTGATCATGGACATTCCCCTGTGCTGTGGATAACTGTTCCAGCGCCCGACGGTGCGCCGCGTGCAAGACGATACGCGGTCGAGCGCGCTGGATTTGCACGATCGCCGCATCAACGCTCGCTGCCCGGCCGCTGTGCAGCAACCAGGCAACCACCGCCGTGGCGCTGCGCGAATAACCCAGGGCGCAGCAGACCAGCACCGGCCCGTGCTGGCGCAGGTTCTCGATGGCCTCTGCCGCGTTCAGGCATTGCTCGGCGGTCGGTGCTGTCAGATCAAGCACCGGCAATGAACGATAGGCGACGCCCGTGCTGTCCATGGACAATTCCGC
The DNA here is from genome assembly GCF_963970585.1 of Pseudomonas sp. RL_105y_Pfl2_101. Lineage (NCBI taxonomy): Bacteria > Pseudomonadati > Pseudomonadota > Gammaproteobacteria > Pseudomonadales > Pseudomonadaceae > Pseudomonas > Pseudomonas sp. RL_105y_Pfl2_101. Next base: position 140,028 of record NZ_CAXAPG010000008.1, on the reverse strand, counting down.
GCAGAGGTCGAGTACCCCGGTAAACGCGCTGTCCTTGAGCTCCAACGGCGTAGGGATGCGCCCCAGCCAGACGTTATCCGCTACCTGGTCCGGCTGCGGATGCTTGCGCGTCCAGCCGCGTGAATTGATCCACGCCGCCGCCAGGTAAGGGGCCAGCAACCAACGCGCCGCCGGACTCAAGCGGCCATCGGCACGCTTCTGGAAACCGTCGGCACCGAAGATCAGGTAATTGAGCGCCACCATGAGCATCGCCACCGCCGGCCAGATCAGCCAGAGCCACGTGCCGCCCAAGGCAAACACCGGGATGAACAACATCGCCGCGCCCAAGCCATAACGCAGCGCCAATCGTCGGCGAGCAGGATCCGTCGCCAGACGCGCCCTCAGCAGCGGACTCGGTCGGTCCAGCGGCCACAACCAGACACACAACCAACCGGCCAATGCACCGGTGGGCAAGTCAATGAAGTGATGTTGATAAGTGGTCAGCACCGACAGGCCGATCAATGCGAACCAACCGTGCATCGCCCAGCGCCAGAAACCCTGCAGGTGCCGCTGATAACAGACCCACAGCACCACCAGCAACGCGATATGCAGCGACGGCGCCTGGTTGAACGGCTTGTCGAACCCCGCCAACACCTCGAACAACCAACCGAACACCCCATCCATTTCCGGCCGGGGAAAGGTAAAGCGCAACGGCCAGAGCAAAAAGCAACTGACCGCAATCGCCTGGGCGGTGAGCAGGCGCAAGGCGTGGCGCTTGAGCTCTTTGCGGCTGCTGGGCAACAGTAAGGACAGGCCGTACAGCAGATCAATCGACCAGTAAGGCACGATGGTCCAGGCCATGAACGGCATGTGGCGTTCCCAGGCGAACACCAGCGTGCCAACGTCGTCACGCTGGGACGTGACCCAGGTGGCGAAGCCGTAAGTGGTGAAGAACAGCGGCGCCAGCAATAGCAGCCACAGCACCGCCGGTTTCAGCAGTGCGGGTTCGCGGGGCGGCGCGATGATGGCGCTCATTAGTGCACTCGCAGGGCCAGCGAAACGCTGAAAATGCCCCATTCATCGACCCGCAGGGTGATTTTGCGAAAGCCCGCCGCCTCAACCAATTGATCCATCTCCGCCTGGGTGCGTCGACGCATCACCCAGGCCTGACCGGCACGGTGGCTGGTGAGGGCGCGGGCGATCAGTTCCAGTTGCGGGTGCCACGGCTGGCCGGTGTAGACCAGGAAACCGCCAGGCTCCACGGCTTCAGCCAGGCCGGCGAGGGAGCCGCCGACCAGTTGGTTGTCGGCAAACAGCTCGTACAGGCCCGACACCACGGCGAGGGTTGGTTTCGGTTCCAGCGCCGCCAGATCCGCGCGGTCGAAGGCATCACCTTTGACGAATCGGGCGATGTCGCCCAAGCCTTTTTCCACGATCAGTGCACTGCCGTCGCGCACGTTGATGTCGCTGTAGTCGCGCAGCAGGATCGACTCGGGCAACGGGCTGACGCCTTGCAGCGCTTCGAGAATGTAGCGGCCATGGCCGGCGGCGATGTCGACAATGCGCACCTCGCGGTCTTGCGCGCGCAACTCGGCCATCGCCAGGCGCAGCAGCTCCTCGACGTGCACCTTACGCTGGCGAATGCCGCGCCAGCCGATGGAGTTCAGGTAGTTCTGGTCAATCATCCTGCCCAGCGCCGAGGTGCCGGTGGGGCGGTTGCGGTAGACGTAATCCAGGGTACTGCCGGAGTCGAACCCGGTGTCGAAGCCCAGCTTCACCCCAGCCGACAATTTGCTGCCAAAGCGCATGCTGGCGCGGGTCATGCGCCAATAGAAGTCGCGCAGCGAGTTGTGCGGCAGCGGTGTGGCCAGGGTTTCGGCTTCGGCGCAGGTCGCGCCCAGGCGGTCGGCGTCCAGCAGGGAAGGGCGGTCCAGCGGTCGGGCAACGTTCTGCAGGATGAAGCGGCGGGCACTGGCAATGGCCGGCGCACGGTTTTTCTCGCCGAGGGTGTCGTGGAAGAACCCCGGCAGGATGTGCTTCTCCTTGTGCAGGCTGCCCAGGCGCTCGAAGAACTGCTCCTGGGGTTTGCGGTGCACGACAAAGTCCGAGCCGGAGATCAACAACTGCGTCGGCACCTGGATCGCCTGGGCGTCGGCCACCACGCGGTCGGCGGCTTCGTACAGGCCCAGCAGCACGTTCACCGAAATGGCCTTGGTGATCAACGGATCGCTGTCGTAGGACGCCACCCGTTCCGGGTCATGGCTGAGGAATTTTGCCTTGACGTAGCTGTTGACGAAGAAATTGCCACGCAACTTGCGCATCAGCGCCAGGCCCGGACGGGCGAACGGCACGTAGAGCTTGACCTTGAACGCCGGCGACGCCAGCACCAGCGAGCGAATGCGCGGCGCGTAGTCGTGGACCCAGGTGGACGCGATCACCGCGCCGACACTTTGTGCGACCACGGCGATGTTCGCTTCGTCGATCTGATGCGCCGCGCCGATGTGGTCGCAGAAGGTCTGCACATCCCGCGCACTGGTGGCAAAGCTCGGGCTGTCGCCCCGCTCGCCAGGCGACTGGCCATGGCCGCGGGCGTCCCAGGCAAAGAAGTCGAACCCGGGCAGGTCCAGTTCATCCACCAGGTGCGCAATGCGCCCGGAGTGTTCATGACCACGATGAAACAACAACACCGCCTGGCGGGGCTCACCCGCCGCTGCGTCGATAGCCGGCCAGTGCCGGTAGAACAACTCCACGCCGTCAAAGGTAGTGAACGTCAGTTCCTGGGCTTCACGCATTGCAAGTTCCTTTATGCTGAGGGAGCGTTTTCCTTCACTTGGCCCAGGCCATGACGGACCCGATTGACCAAGGTATAAACCAGCAGGGCGGCAACCACCGCCATCACACTATCTACCCAGACCGCCCCGAGCCAACCCAGGGCAATACCGGTCGCCAACACGCCTAACACAAAGGCGCGATCACTTTTGCCCATTGGCCCGTCATACCGCCGCGAGGCCCCCACCATTGCCCCGAGCACGCCGGCGTATTCGCTGAACAACGCCAACAGCGTGACCAACAACACGAGCAACAGACTGGTATCGGCAAACAACGCGAAAGGCAGGATCAGGGCAGCGTCGGCGATGATATCGCATAGCTCATTAAGGTAGGCACCCAGATGCGATTGCTGACCAAATTCCCGCGCCAACATGCCGTCCACGGCATTCAACGCCATGCGCAGGAACATCCAGATCGGCACCAGGACGAAGATCCACGGATGGTTGGCAAACCAGGCGATGACCGCGCCGACCAATACCGAAACGATGCCAGCGAGCACCGTGACCTGGTTGGCGGTGACACCGTTATTGTAGAGACGTTGAACCATGGGGCGCAGCAGGTTTTGAAAGGCGGGCTTGAGTTGGTAGATAGAGGGCATCGGGTGAGATCTCGGCCGGTTGCGGGGCTGGGTTTATACAGGTGCGAGATTACGATAGGTTGAGGGCTTGCAGGCGGGTATTTCTCGGGAATGCGCGCGGGTAGGCATCATAAAATCAATGACCTGTACAAGAAATAGCCAATGTGGAGCGAGCAAGCTCGCCCCCATAGGTTTTGTGTTTCAACGAATAGAAATCGTGATGCCATAAGAGCAGTCGGTGAGGTTTCAATCAAAGGATCAAGCGACGAAACTTCTGTGGGCGCGAGCCTGCTCGCGATGGCGATGCGGCAAACACATAGATCTTCAGCTTTGCCACCCAGACAAATAAACAAGGAGTGTTTCAAATGCTGCAAATGGATTGGCTCACTAACCACATGGATAAATGCGACCAGATGGCCGAGTGGCTCCATCGGGAATTCAGTTATGAATTCGCTCAGCAATCCCTCGCCAGTTGGCAGCAGGAATTCGCTGCGGGGCAGCACGATGGCCGCTGGAAGTGCCTGATTGCCATGGAACACGACCAGTTGCTCGGCGGCGCTTCACTTGCCAGCCACGACCTACCTGACCGGCCAGAGCTGGGCCCATGGCTGGCGTGTGTGTTCATCACCTCAGAGGCTCGACGCAGAGGGCTTGCCGCGCAGTTGATCGAAGGCATCTGCCGTCATGCGCGAGAGGCTGGAATCATCACCTTGTTCCTGCACACCCACAGCCAACGTGATTATTACGCCAAGCTGGGTTGGGACGTGTTGGAGCGTTTTGAGGCTTGGGGGAAAGAGCAGTGGCTGATGGCACGGTGTTTATAGGGTGGCGCCTTCTTTCGTCGATAGCAGAGCGTTGGCCGGGCATTAGGAAGATGGGAGTGTCAGTCACCCTCAATGGCAACTGACCCACCGCCATCGCGAGCAAGCTCGCTCCCACAGGTTCATCAGTGACTTACACGTCGCGGCTTCACCCCCAGCCATTAAAAAAACCACCCCTTTGGCACCGATAACATCGTTTCTCGGGCGCGCGGCTTTTCCCTATATTGGCCCTCAGATTCGGTGGATGGCTCAACGTCCACCCCCTCAGTGTGAGTAGCCTCAAATGAACAATAAACCTGACAGCACAGGGCTTGATAATGCCGGCGCGGGAACCCGGGCGGTTTGGGGTGGGGAGCAAGTCAGGCACCCCTACAACGCCACGCAAACCCCTATCGTGGCCAGTGCCGCGTACGGTTACGACGACATCGACGTCTGGTACGACGTCGCCTTGGGCAAGGCCCCCGGCTTTATCTACAGCCGCATGAGCAACCCGACCGTCGAGACCCTCGAAGCCAAGATCCGCGAGCTGGAAATGGCCGAGTCCGCCGTGGCCTTCAGCAGCGGCATGGCGGCGATCAGCAGTGTGCTCTACACCTTTCTGGCCCATGGCGATCGCGTGGTGTCGACCAAGGACAGTTACGGCGGCACCAACAAGATCTTTGAAGAGTTCCTGCCGCGCACCGGCGTGGCGGTGACCTTGTGCGAGACTTTCGATCACGACGACCTCGAACGTGAAATCGCCAAGGGCTGCCAGGTGCTGTACCTGGAAACCCCCACCAACCCCACCCTGAAAATCCTCGACATCCCGCGCCTGGTGGCAGCGGCCAAGCGTGTCGGCGCCGTGGTCGTGGCGGACAACACTTTCGCCACACCGCTGAACCAGAGCCCGCTGGCCTTGGGGGTGGACGTGGTGATTCATAGCGCGACCAAGTTCCTCAGCGGTCATGGCGACGTGCTCGGTGGCCTGGTGTGTGGCAGCGAAGCCTTGATGGCTCAGGTGCGGCATTATCGGGAAATCAACGGCGCGAGCCTCGACCCGTTCTCGGCCTACCTGATCATCCGTGGCATGAAAACCCTGGCACTGCGCATGCGCCAGCAGCAACACAGCGCCCGGGCCCTGGCCGAATTCCTCTGCACCGAACCGCTGGTGGAGGCGGTCAATTACCCGGGCTTGCCCAGCCACCCGAACCACGCCGTGGCCTGCGCGCAGATGTCCGGCTTCGGCGCCATCGTCAGTTTTGTCCTGGTCGGCGGCATGGACACGGTCAAGCTGCTCCTGCCACGCCTGCGCTTTGCCCATTGCGCGGGCAACCTGGGCGCGGTGGAAACCATCTACGGCCCGGCCCGCACCACCAGCCATGTCGAGAACACCTTGGAAGAGCGTCTGGCCCTGGGTATCTCTGAAGGCTTGGTCCGGGTTTCGGTCGGCATCGAAGACACGGACGATCTATTGGATGATCTGAAACAAGCTTTCGCCTTCGTCAAAAAGACCCTCAATCCGCACCTCAATGAAGTCCACATCGAGACCGCAAACTGAAGTTTGAAAGTTGGTACCCCATAACAAGGCTGTGAATGGGGCGTTCATGAATAGGAATAATAATAAAAGCTCAGCGGCGCCTGTCTGACTCGCGTAGACATAGATGCGCGCCCTGACATTTCATGAGAACAACCATGTCCATAACAGAACAACAAACGAGTACGCGGGCCGGCTTCAAGCAGGAAATGCAGACGCGCCATATCGTCATGCTGGCCTTGGGCGGCGTGATCGGTACCGGGCTGTTCCTGACCTCCGGCTACACCGTTAACCAGGCTGGCCCGTTGGGGGCGGTGATCGCCTACATCATTGGCGCACTCATGGTCTACATGGTGATGATGTGCCTGGGTGAGCTGGCGGTGCAGATGCCCGAAACCGGTTCGTTCAGCACCTACGCCACGCGCTTTCTCGGGCCCGGCACCGGCTACACCGTGGCCTGGTTGTATTGGCTGACGTGGACGGTGGCCATCGGTTCCGAATTCACCGCCGCCGGTATCCTCATGACCCGATGGTTTCCCGACACGCCGGTGTGGATCTGGAGCGCGCTGTTCGCCGGCGTGGTGTTCCTCACCAACGTGGTGTCGGTGCGTTTGTTCGCCGAGACCGAGTTCTGGCTGTCGTTGATCAAAGTGCTGACCGTGGTGGTGTTCCTGCTGATCGGCGGTGGCGCGATTCTCGGCCTGTTGAACATTGATCAGGCCCACAGCATCGGCTTGAGCAACTTCACCCGCGAGGGGCTGTTTCCTACTGGCTTCATGCCGATTGCGATGACGCTGCTGGCGGTGTCCTTCGCGTTCTCCGGTACTGAACTGATCGGCATCGCCGCCGGCGAAACCAAGGACCCGCAACGCAATGTGCCACGGGCCATTCGCACTACAGTGCTGCGTCTGGCAGTGTTTTTCGTCGGGACCATTTTTGTCCTGGCGACCCTGTTGCCCCGCGAGCAGGCCGGTCTGGTCGAAAGCCCCTTCGTCACGGTATTCACCTACATCGGCATTCCGTACTCCGCCGACATCATGAACTTCGTGATCATCACCGCCCTGTTGTCGGCGGCCAACTCCGGCTTGTACGCCGCCTCGCGCATGCTCTGGACCCTCAGCGACCAAGGCCACTTGCCCAAGCAGTTTTCGGCCCTGACCCGCATGGGCACGCCGCTCAACGCGATCATCGTCAGCATGGCCGGCGGCGCCGCCTCGTTGCTCAGCAGCGTGTTTGCCGCCGATACCATCTACCTGGCGCTGGTGTCGATTTCCGGCCTGGCCGTGGTGGTGGTGTGGATGAGCATCGCCGCGAGCCAGATCGCCTTCCGCCGTCACTATGTGGCCAACGGCGGCGACATTCGCAAACTCAAGTTCCGCGTTCGCGGTTATCCGTGGGTGCCGCTGGGGGCGCTGGTGTGCTGCAGCCTGGCGTGCATCGGGATCGCCTTCGACCCTGAACAACGAGTGGCGCTGTACTTCGGCTTGCCGTTCATCGCCTGGTGTTACTTCGTGTATTACATTACCCGCAAAAGCCGCGAGCGACGCTTGGCGGTTGCCCTCGTGGCACAACCGTCCGACGCGTACTAGCTCGTCGACACGGCGGGCAAACGTGCTCGGTGCCGGGGGTCAACGAGGTCCAGATCATGAAACAAAAAACGCTGCCCCCCTTGAACTGGCTGCGGGCGTTCGAAGTGTCGGCCCGCTGCCTGAATTTCACCCACGCCGCCGACGAATTGTTTTTGACCCAGGGCGCGGTCAGCCAGCAGATCCGCCAATTGGAAAACCACCTGGGGGTGGCGCTGTTCAAGCGCTTACCCCGCGGCCTGGGCCTGACAGAGGAAGGCCAGGCCTACCTGCCGGTGGTGCATGACGCAATCACGCGACTGGCGGTAGGCACCAACGAGATCTTTGGCCAGCACAAGCGCCGGCCAATCAAGGTGCGCGGTAGCCTGGCGTTTTTCGTGCACTGGCTGGCGCCAAAACTGGTGGGCTTTCGCCAGGCGCATCCGCACGTCGACATCCGCTACATCAGCAATATCTGGGTCAAGGAACTGGACGGCGAAGACGACATGGAAATCCGCTGGGGCCACGGTCAATGGCCGGGCCTGGTGTCCCAGCGCCTGACCTGGGACACCTTGTTTCCGGTGTGCTCGCCCGCCTTGATGGCGACGCTGAAAGTGCCGGCGGACGTGGCCAAGCATCCATTGCTGCACGTGTTGGGCTACGAAGAGGGCTGGGGGTACTGGCTGAAAATGGTCGGTGCCGACTCGGTGGATTCCTCGACCGGCATGCAATTCGACACGCTGGTCTGCACTTTGCGCATGGCCGAACTGGGGCAGGGCATCGCCCTGGCGCGGTCGTCGATGGTGAGTGACATGCTCGGCGACGGGCGCCTGGTCGAACCCTTTGCCCAGCGCATCGAAGCCAGCGAATCGTTTTACCTGGTGCGCAGTTCCGGGGCCGAACAGCACCCGGACGCGGCGCGGTTTTCCACCTGGCTGGTGGAGCAGGCGCATCGTTTCAAGTGAGCCGTTTTTAGAAGACTATCCGGAGCTGACCATGCGCTATGTGAGTACCCGCAATTCAACCGTGCAGGTCGATTTCGAACGCGTCGTACTGTCGGCCATCGCCGAGGACGGCGGGCTGTTCGTCCCGGTTGAACTGCCGCAATTCGAACCCCAGGACATCGCCAATTGGTCGACATTGTCCTATGACGAACTGGCCTATCGGGTAATGCGTCCGTTCGTGGGCGAGGCGATCCCCGAGGCCGATTTCAAACGGGTGCTCAAGGAGGCCGGCAGCCAGTTCAGTCATCGTTCTTTGGCGCCGTTGCATCAGGTGGATCGCAACGAATGGGTCCTGGAATTGTTTCATGGGCCAACCCGCTCCTCGAAGGATTTTGCCGCGCAGTTGCAGGCGCGGTTGGTGCAGTACTTCCTGCGTAAGCGCGGGCGTCGCGCCGTGGTGATGGGTGTCACCAACGGCGACACCGGCCTGGCGGCCATCGAGGCCTTCAAGCACTGCGACGAGACCGATGTGCTGGTGATTTATCCCCAGGCCGGCGTACCGCGAGACCAGCTTCAAGACCTGCAAGCGACGGCGCATCCGCGGGTCCATCAAGTGGCCGTCGATGGCAGTTTTGATGAATGCCAGACCTTGGTCACCCAACTGTTCCGACAGCATGAGGCGATCAGTTTCAACTCCAGCAACTGGGTCAGCGTCATGGCGCAGTTGGTGTTTTATTTCCATGCCGTGCTGCAGTTGGGCGGCGGTCAGCGGCCCATCGGTTTCAGCGTGCCGGCGGCGAGTTTTGCCGAAGTCTATGCCGGCTACATCGCGCAGAAGATGGGTTTGCCGATCACGCAGATGATCGTCGCCACCAACCAGAATGACGCGTTGCATCAGTTCTTTTTGAAGAACCACTACTCGCGGTTGCGCGCCAGCAAGACCCTGTCGCCGGCCATGGATTTGTCGATCTTTTCCAACCTGGAACGGTTTCTCTGGGAGCTTTACGGGCATGACGATCAAGCCGTGAGCGCACTGATGCACACCTTTGAAACCCACGGCGAAATGACCATCGCCAACGAGTTCTGGTTGCAGGCGCGGATGATCATCGACTCGTACGCGGTCAGCGATGAGCAGACGCTGGAGGAAATCACTTCGCTGTATCGCGACACCGGTTACGTCATCGACCCACACACCGCCACCGGCGTGCTCGCGGCACGCTTGTACCGGCGCAGCCTGGTGGCGCCGATGGTGACCTTGGGCGAGATATCTCCGGCCAAATCGGCGGTATTGCTCGGCGAGTTGGGGATCCACATTGCGGCGCAACAACGCCCGGTTTCCGAGCATGGCCCGGCGCAGATTCTTCGCATCCAGCCGGACGACCTCGGTGCCCTCCATCAACTGCTCGGCGCCCTGTAACAGGAGGCCCCATGAAGCGAATTCTCGACCCCCTCGACGAACGTATCATCGCCGAACTGCGCCTCAACGCCCGCGCCGCCCACGCCGAGCTGGCGGCCAAGGTCAACCTCTCGCGCAACGCCGTACGCCAACGCATCGAGCGCCTCGAACGCGACGGCGCGATCCAGGGGTATACGGTGCGCACCGGGGAGGGCGGGCAAGCATCGTCGAACATCAACGCCGTGATCTTCGTCTACCGCTACGATCGCATGCGTGGTGCCGAGGTACTGCAGGCCCTGCAAGCCATGCCCGAAGTGCAGCAGTGCGATGTGATGAGCGGTGAGTTTGACCTGATGCTGCGGGTCGGCGCGGCGAACCCGGAGCGGGTGCATAAGGTGTGGAAAGAAATCTCCGCGTTGCCGGGGGTGGAGAACACCGTGACGTCGTTTGTGTTGTCGTCGGTGGTCTAGGCACGCAATCTGTCCAAACAGTGGCCCCTGTGGCGAGGGCGCTTGTGTGGCGAGGGAGTAAGCTCCCTCGCCACAAGAGCCGGCGCAGGTGCATGCCCTGACACCAATGAACCAAACACTGAAAAACACCTGTGGGAGCGAGCCTGCTCGCGACAGCGGTACACCAGCCACCGCCGATGTGCCTGACCTGGCCCTATCGCGAGCAGGCTCGCTCCCACAGGGATTTGTGCCCGGCCAGTGGAACAAGCACGCTTACTGTTGCTGATGTTCGCAAATGCCCCAGCCGCCACAAACCCTGTGGCGAGGGAGCTTGCTCCCGCTGGGCTGCGAAGCAGCCCCAACCTGGTCACCCTCAACCAACCTGACCCACCGCGCTGCATGATTTGGGGGTGCTGTGCAGCCCAACGGGAGCAAGCTCCCTCGCCACAAGAGCCGGCGCAGGTGCGTGCCCTGACACCAATGAACCAAACACTGAAAAACACCTGTGGGAGCGAGCCTGCTCGCGATAGCGGTACACCAGCCACCGTCGATGTGCCTGACCTGGCCCTATCGCGAGCAGGCTCGCTCCCACAGGGATTTGTGCCCGGCCAGTGGAACAAGCACGCTTACTGTTGCTGATGTTCGCAAATGCCTCAGCCGCCACAAACCCTGTGGCGAGGGAGCTTGCTCCCGCTGGGCTGCGCAGCAGCCCCAACCTAGTCACCCTCAATCAACCTGACCCACCGCGCCGCATGGTTTTGGGTCTGCTTCGCAGCCCAGCGGGAGCAAGCTCCCTCGCCACACAAGCCGGCGGCGGTGCGTGCCCTAACACCAATGAACCAAACACTGAAAAACACCTGTGGGAGCGAGCCTGCTCGCGATAGCGGTACACCAGCCACCGTCGATGTGCCTGACCTGGCCCTATCGCGAGCAGGCTCGCTCCCACAGTGGTCTGTGCTCGGTCAGTCGATCTTTCTCCATCGCTACCGCTTTGCCCGCCCCTTGGTCAAAACGCCCAAAAAATAGAGCAAATTGGCATATTTCACTGCCCACGCCGCCCCCCTAACCTAGATCCCAACAACCTCATCACCCGGATCAAGGACATAACAAAAATGACTGAATACAAACTGGCACTGGTCGGCTTCGGTGGTGTGAACCGGGCATTGGCGCAACTGATTGCCGAGCGTAACGACCGCTGGAAATCCGAACTCGGCTTCACCCTGAAAATCGTCGGCGTCACCGACCTGTTCCTCGGTTCGGTGATGGACCGCCACGGCCTCGACGCCGCATTGCTAGCCAAACTGCCCACCGTCAAAGGCGCCATGGCTCAACTGCCCGGCGGCACCGTCGACGCCCTCAACGAAGCCGTGATCAAAGACTGCGGCGCCGACATCATCGCCGAAGCCACCTTCACCAATCCGGTGGACGGCGAGCCCGCCACCTCGTTCTGTCGCTGGGCGTTGGAGCGCGGCAAACACGTGGTCACCACCAACAAAGGCCCTATCGCCCTGCACGGCGCCGAACTCAAAGCCCTGGCCCAGCGCAACAACGTCGCCTTCGAGTACGAAGGCTCGGTCATGAGCGGCACCCCCGTCATTCGCCTCGCCAAACAGTCCCTGGCCGGCAGCTCGATCACAGGTTTCGAAGGCATTCTCAATGGCACCTCCAACTTCGTCCTCACCTGCATGGAGGGCGGCCTCGGATTCGCCGAAGCCGTCAGCCAGGCCCAAACCCTGGGCTACGCCGAAGCCGACCCAACGGCAGACATCGCAGGCTTTGACGTGCGCCTCAAGGTAGTCATCCTCGCCAACGAACTGCTGGACGCCAAACTCACCGTCAACGACGTTACCTGCAACGGCATTGCCGCCCTCAGCCTCGATGACATCGAAAAAGCCCGCCACGACGGCGCACGCTGGAAACTTATCGGCGCCGCCACCCGCCAGGTCGACGGCTCCATCAGCGCCAGCGTCGAACCGCGCCTGCTGAGCAACGACCACCCGCTGGCGAGCATCAGCGGCGCCACCAACGCCGTGTCCTTCACCAGCGAACTGCTCGGCGCCGTCACCGTCGCCGGCCCGGGCGCAGGCCGCATCGAAACCGCCTTCGCGCTGCTGTCAGACATCATCCACATCCACCAATCGGCAACCCGCAAACAGGAGCACAACCTGTGAACGTATCGCGCCTGGCCCTGGCGGTTGTCGAACCGCACATCGAAGTCCTCAACCCGTTTGACGGCAGCACCGTCGGCACCGTCGTCGACGTGTGCGCCTCAGAAGTCCCACAACTGCTCGAGACCGGACGCAGCGGCGCACGAGCCTGCGCCGCACTCCCACGTCATCGCCGCGCCAGCATCCTCGAACAAGCGGCACTGAACATCGAACGCGACACCAAAGCCTTCGCCCGACTGATCGTCGACGAAGCCGGCAAGACCCTCAAGCAGGCGGAAAAAGAAGTCAAACGCTGCGTCAACACCCTCAAGCTCTCTGCCGAAGAAGCCAAACGCAACGCCGGCGAAATCGTACCGTTTGACGCCTACGAAGGCGCCGAGTCGCGCCAAGGCTGGTTCACCCGCGAACCCCTGGGCTTGATCGTCGCGATCACCCCCTACAACGACCCGCTGAACCTGGTCGCCCACAAACTCGGCCCCGCCATCGCCGGCGGCAACGCGGTGATCCTCAAACCGTCCGAGCTGGCGCCGTTGTCGGCGCTCAAACTGGTCTCGTACCTGGTCGCCGCCGGCCTGCCACAAACCGTGGTCACCGTCGCCACCGGCGGCGCGGAACTGGGCAAAGCGCTGGTCGCCGCCCGCGACGTGCGGATGATCTCCTTCACCGGCGGCTTCGTCACTGGCGAACAAATCGCCCGCAGCGCCGGCCTGAAAAAACTCGCCATGGACCTCGGCGGAAACGCCCCCGTCATCGTCATGGGCGACTGCAACCTCGACGCCGCCGTCGACAGCTGCGTCTCCGGCGCCTTCTGGGCCGCCGGGCAAAACTGCATCGGCACCCAGCGCCTGCTCATCCACGCACCGATCTACGCAGCGTTCCGTGAGCGCTTCGTCAACCAGGCCCAAGCCCTGGTCGTCGGCAACCCACTGCTCGCCAACACCGACATCGGCCCGATGATCACCCAACAAGCCGCGCAAAACGCCGAACAGGTCGTCAACGAAGCCCTGCAACAAGGCGCCACCTTACTCTGCGGCCACCGCCGCCAAGGCACCTGCTACGCCGCCACCGTCCTGGAAAACGTCGATCATTCCAGCCGACTGTGGTGCAACGAAGCGTTTGCGCCGGTGGTGGTATTGCAGCCGTTCGAGACGTTCGATGAAGCCATCGCGTTGGCTAACGAACCTGAATACGCCCTACACGCTGGGATTTTCACCAACGACCTCAACACCGCGATGAGCGCTGCACGACGGATCGAGGCGGGGGGCGTGATGATCAATGATTCGTCGGATTTCCGTTTTGATGCGATGCCGTTTGGCGGTTCCAAGTATGGGAGTTTGGGCAGGGAAGGGGTGCGGTTCGCGTATGAGGAAATGACCCAGCCGAAGGTGGTTTGTCTGAACACGTTGGGGTGAGGGGCGAGTCAGTCCGAAGGAGTCGCGTTACCTGTCATGTCGCTAAAAATTCATTTTGACGACACGTTCCCTCCTCATGTCGCCGGCAGCGACATGAGGAGGGAACGTGTCGCAGAAATCGAAAAACAGCGACACGTTATCCCCTCGTGTTTACACTGACGACGCAAGAGGGTGCCAGACTGAACGCCCTCGCCCTTTAATCCAAAGGACCAGGATCGCTCCCATGACTGCAGCCCCTCACGTCTGGCAAGCCGATAAGCCCTATAACCAATTACCGCCTCTGCCTCCGGCAACCGAATTGGAAACCCGTGCAGTACTCAAGCGCTGTATCGAGGCGCGCACGGCCTTGGCTGAGTTGAAGCAAGCCGCCGAACTGATCCCCAACCAAACGGTGCTGATCAACACCATCCCCTTGCTGGAAGCCAAGGACAGTTCCGAAATCGAAAGCATCGTCACCACCACGGACTTGCTCTTTCAGCATGCCCAAGAGGGGGACGGCCATGCCGATCCTGCGACCAAGGAAGCGCTGCGTTATCGCAAAGCCCTACACCACGGCTTCCTGTCGCTTGCCGAGCGACCCTTATCCACGGGCACCGCAGTCGAAATCTGCCGCACGCTAAAGGGCGTGAACATGGACATTCGACGCGTACCGGGCACCCAGTTGGCCAACGACCGTACCGGCGAGATCATCTACACCCCACCGGACGGCGAAGATCATCTGCGTGATTTGCTCGCTAACTGGGAGCGCTTCCTGCACAACGAGACGGATCTGGACCCGCTGGTGCGTATGGCCGTCGGGCACTACCAGTTCGAGGCTATTCACCCGTTCACCGATGGCAATGGCCGTACCGGGCGGGTGCTTAATACGCTGTTCCTGATTCAGGAGGGGCTGCTGAATCTGCCGATCCTCTATCTCAGCCGTTACATCATTGCCCACCGAGCCGACTACTACCGTCTCCTGCTCGACGTCACGCGCGACCAGGCATGGGAGCCCTGGCTGCTCTACATGCTTAGCGCCGTGGAAGAAAGCGCCCGCTGGACCTGCGCCAAAATCGCCGCCATCCGCAGCCTGTCCGAACACACCACCCAATTCGTTCGTGAGCAACTGCCGAAAATCTATTCCCGTGAATTGGTGGATGTGATCTTCGAACAACCGTATTGCCGCATCCATAACCTCGTCGAGAAACAAATTGCCGGGCGCCAGGCTGCCTCTCGCTACCTCAAAGATCTCGTCGACATCGGCGTTCTCCAAGAAGCGCAGGTCGGCAAGGAAAAGCTCTTTATCCACCCAAAACTGATGCAGTTGTTGGCTCGGGATAATAATGAGTTCAAGCCTTATGCCTGACCTTCTCATGCCGAAGGTGGTTTGTTTGAATACGTGGGTCGGCTGATGCGTCCTTGGCCGCGTCGGTAGTTCCTCGTCAAAGCAACTGACCCACCGCCATAGCAGGCACTTCGCATCCCCCCTGTGGGAGCAAGGCTTGCCTGCGATAGCGGCACACCAGTCAACATCCATCCCGCCGACTCACCACCTCACGAATAGCTCACGACAACCCGCTTTCTCTCATGTCGCCGACGGCGACAAATCAAAGCTTTTTGTTCGACTCCCCACTTTGCATTGGCCTTTGCGCAGAACGCGCAGGCTCAGTTGACCAATCCCTCTATGCACTGCTTCCACCCATTGCCCAGTTACGCACGCTTTCCACCGAGCTACGTTCAAAGCGCCGACCGTGCAGTCAACGTCGTCAATCTCCCCATGAACTAACTTCTTCAAACGTTCCTGGCTGAAACGTATCAGTTCAGAGAAAATATCAAATTATGCACAAATGCATTTTTATGCTTGACCCGCATGCATAACCCCCTATAAGGTGGCTTCACTGTATGCACATACAGTATTTCTAAAGCGTCATTTATTTGAATCCATTCATGGACGAGGTCTTACCTTATGAAAACCACCACTGAAAAATTCGGTGTAACCCCCCATCAACCCAGCCTTTGGACCCGCGCTGATGCGTTGAAAGTCCGGGCAGATGACCCCACCACCACTCAGCCGCTGGTCAGCGCGGACTTCCCGGTACTGAACAACGACGTGTTTATCTGGGACACCATGCCCCTGCGCGACTTGGACGGTAACGTGACGTCCGTCGATGGCTGGTCGGTGATCTTCACCCTGACGGCCGATCGTCATCCAAACGACCCGCAGTACCTCGACGAGGACGGTAACTACGACATCCTCCGCGATTGGAACGATCGTCACGGGCGGGCAAAGATGTACTACTGGTATTCTCGTACCGGCAAGAACTGGGAATTCGGTGGCCGTGTGATGGCCGAAGGCGTTTCGCCGACCGCTCGCGAATGGGCCGGTACGCCGATCCTGTTGAACGACCGAGGTGAAGTGGACCTGTATTACACCGCCGTCACCCCGGGCGCGACCATCGTCAAGGTGCGCGGGCGGGTGGTGACCACTGAGCATGGTGTCAGCATGGTCGGCTTCGAGAAGGTCAAGCCGCTGTTCGAGGCTGACGGCAATATGTACCAGACCGAAGCACAAAACGCGTTCTGGGGTTTCCGCGACCCATGGCCTTTCCGCGACCCGAATGATGGCAAGCTGTACATGCTGTTCGAGGGTAACGTGGCCGGTGAGCGCGGCTCGCACAAAGTAGGCGAGGCAGAAATCGGCGATGTGCCGCCGGGTTATGAAGAGGTCGGCAACTCGCGCTTCCAGACCGCCTGTGTCGGCATCGCCGTAGCCCGCGACGCGGACGGTGACGACTGGGAAATGCTGCCGCCACTGCTGACCGCCGTGGGGGTAAACGACCAGACCGAGCGCCCGCACTTCGTGTTCCAGGATGGCAAGTACTACCTGTTCACGATTAGCCATACCTTCACCTATGCCGACGGTGTAACCGGGCCGGACGGGGTGTACGGTTTCGTCGCGGACTCGCTGTTCGGCCCTTACGTGCCGCTGAACGGTTCCGGCCTGGTGCTGGGCAACCCGTCCTCGCAGCCATTCCAGACCTACTCGCACTATGTCATGCCAAACGGCCTGGTGACCTCCTTCATCGACAGCGTACCGACCGACGAAACCGGCACGCAGATTCGTGTCGGTGGCACCGAGGCGCCAACGGTGGGCATGAAAATAAAAGGGCTGCAGACGTTCGTGGTGGGCGAGTACGACTACGGTTACATCCCGCCGATGCTCGACGTCACCCTCAAGTAACAGCAACACCGGGGTTTCAGGCAGCGGGTTTGCGGTCGATGACAAAACCGTCGTGGATATGATCGAGATATCCCGCCTGATTCATTGCGACATTGCTCGCAAGCCCCATTGAACAACGCGTCGTAACCCTCTTCGCGACTGGCTGCAAGGATGCAGCCGGTCGCGAATGCATTTCCGCACTGCGCACTTGGAACGATGAGCTCTCTTAAGTAGTGCAGCAGCCCGCCGTACATTCCCCAACCGCAGCGTCGCGCCTTGCTAAATGACGCTGACGCACCGCATTCACGAGCAAACTCGCTCCGCCCATTCCTATGTTTGAAATGCCTGACGCAAGCTCCTCTGTGGGAGCGAGCCTGCTCGCGATAGCGGTGTGTCAGCCAACATCCGGCCAGCTGTTTATCGTGACTCTACGAGACTAGCCGCGACCGACATCGCCTTGCGCCATTGCCTACAACTACGCCAGAATCCGCCGGCTTGTGCGTCTTGGAGGGCGTCGGTAGTTTGAGTCTTGTCACTGAGCATCAGTGATCGGGTTTAGTCGCCCGTCTCAACCTAAGGCGTACCAAGTCCCGTCGGGCAGGCTGTGCTGTTCCTGTATTGATGGTGGCTGTGCGCAGGGCGCCCCCGGGCGCGCCGGGATTCTTAGGTTCACCGGTCGACTAACCTGCGCACAGCTGCCGCCCTCTCGTTTAGTCGCGAGGTGGTTGCAGCATCACTTAAGGAACCTAAGTCGATGGCAAAAATTACACCGAACCCTCCGACCGCAGATGAGCATGTATCTCGCGCTCAGTCTGCTCGTAACAACAAGCTTGATGACGCTGCCAACCGGGCGTTGGATTACTACCTGAAGCCTACGCCGAAGGACGAAACGTCTGACAAGCCCAACACTATTTTCCGTATCGCACCGGATGTTGATTCGGAATGTCTGCTTGCCAGTCTTAGTGAAAACCTGGCTTCGGCGAATGCCATGATCAGTGATTTGGCGTTTGATCTTGAGGGCTCGCGCCGGCATGTGGCGTTGGGGATTTTGCAGGTGATTGAGGTGAGTGAGCTGTTGGCGAATCGGGCATTGGATATTGTTGAGGTGAGGTAGCAAGGGGCCGCGCTTACCCCGGGTATGAAAAAAAGGTCTTGCTAAGCAGGACCTTTTTTCGGCTCGGGAGGTACCAGATTTTTGATGGGTATGAAAAACTGATGGGGCTGTTGTAATAGCCTTTGGGGTGACTAGGGTTTTAGGCGTTTGAAAAATTTCGCTCCAGCGTGCTTGAGGCAAATGCGTCAAGCCTTTCGCATAGGAAGGTTTCACCACGAGCTGATATATTAATTAATGACCGGTCAATAACAAGGAACGTTTATGCTTTTTGAAGCGCTATACCTACAGCATCATGAAACTTCAGAATGGTTGAAAGAATTCCCTGCTGCGCACGATAGTTTTAACAAGGCTTATCAAGCTTTTTTACCGAAGTTTAAAGGGGAGATTCTGGTTGAGCGCAGGGTGAATGGTGTTGACCACATTCTGAACATGGATTTTGCGCAGAATCCCATCGTACTCCTTGGACTGATTCGGAAGTTCAATCATCCCGGGGTGACAATTTCGGGGTTGTATGTGTTTCCCGAATATCGTGGTAAAGGCTATGCAAGATTTATTGTCGATCAGATTCAGATGCAGACTCCTAACGGATATCTACAGGTGGCTGTCGAAAAATCCAAGCTGAAAAAACTTCAGCCGTTTTATGAGTCAATGGGGTTCAAAATCGCGAAGGGCTATACAACCGATCCCAATGGCGTCCGGCTGTATGATTTTTTCTGGTCAAGGAGGCCTATTCAAATACTGAGGTCTGGCGAGGATATTGCCATCAAACCTCTCGCGTAACGGTTTCGCTTGATTGTTCTTCGACGTATAAGAAATGGTGGCCACGGACGGAGAAAAATCAGCAATGTTAAGCATTAAAGGAGGCTCAAACCTCTGAGGCCAGTTCTGGGGGTGACCACAGTAAATTTGGGCTGCCCGAACGGAAAAATGGACACGCTCCATTAAACGTTAATGCGTTCAAGTAGAGGAAAACTGTCCGCTTGTTGTTGGGGCCTTGAAGTGCAGGTCAGTCCTCCAAGAAGTAATCGCTATCCAGCTGCTTCACTTCGTAAACCTGTTTGACGTTACAACCTAAATTGTTTTCGACCATCAGCCGCGCCAGCTCCAGCCCATCGATCAAAACCACTTTGATATCCAGGCTCATGGCGGCCTCGCGGGCTCCGTTGGAGAAGTCCGAAGTGGTAATGAACACGCCCTTACGGGCACGTTGGCGGGTGAGGGCGCCAATGAACTTGTCGATTTCCGGGCGATGTACGGTGTTGGTCCATCGCTTGGCTTGCAGGTAGATGACGTCCAGGCCGAGCTTGTCTTCCTTGATGATGCCGTCGATGCCGTCGTCGTTGGTTTGTTGCGTCGCGCGCCCTGCTTCCTTGCGTGAACCGCCGTAGCCCATGGCGATCATCAGATCGACTACCAGTTGCTCAAAAAAAGTTGGTGAAGCTGCACGCACCAGGGCCAGCAGTTCATCCGCCAATGATTGCGTCAGCGCCTGGTGTGCTGCGGCCAGTTGCTCGTCGGGAGTAGCTTGTTCGACCGGTTCGCTCTGCAAGGCTAACGCTGGGTCATCGGCGGGACTGGTCGTATGGAACGCGGCGAATTCAGGGTATTGCTTGAGCCACCTAACGGTAATACGTGCCGGCCCGCTGTTCAGCGCTTCTCGACCGCGTTCGGTGATTTGCACCAGTCCCTTTGCCGGAATGCTCAGCAGCCCCGCCTTGTTCAGATAGGTGCGAGCCCAACCGACTCGATTGTTAATGACCGTTTGCTTGCCGGAAGGCAGACGTTCGCTGCGCTCCTCCTCGCTGAGCTGAAACTCGTTGGTGATGCGCTCGCGAAGTTCGTTCAGTGTCAGCGGAGTACCATCGGCCACGGTGGCCAGGATCGGTCGCATGACGCTCTGAAAATCCGGGATGGGCATGAGTAACTTCCTGTTTAGTTGCCGAGGCCTATTAAAGCAGGTGCGGATCCTGGTTGTCGTGTGCCTAGACCTTCACCCTAAATATTGACTGGTGCGGCTGGGCCGGAGACTTACTGATATCGAGCGTGACGCGATCGATCTTAAGCCGGGAGTTCTAAAGGTCATGAGCAGGAGAAGAGTTTCAGACCCCTTCAACTTCGATCCCATGTTCTGCCAACCATGTCTTGCGCTGTGCGTAGTCAGGCATGACGCGCTCCAGACGGAGCCAAAATTCTGGGGTGTGATGTGACTCTTGCAAGTGCACCATCTCATGCACCACCACATATTCCGCAATGGGTTTGGGCAGCAGGATTGTTTTCCAGTGAAAGTAGAGCTGTGCACCTTTGCCGCAGGAGCCCCAGCGATAGCCTAGATCCTGCACACGCACACCGCAGGGGATCAGGCCCATGCGGGCTTGGTGGTTCTTGACGCGTAAGGCCAGCCAACTGCGGGCATGTTCGCTGTACCAACGGATGAAATGTTCTCGGGCTCGTGGCAGTTCGCTACGCAGCAGGCGGAAGCGACCGGCAGAAAGTTTCAGTGGCACATTCTGCTCATCAACCAGTTTGAGGCGATAACTTCGCCCCAAATACAGAAAACCCTCTCCGTCGACGTATTCCTTGGTGGGGATTGAGCGCTGCAGGCGTTCCTTTTCGGCAAGACGCGAGTAAATCCAGAAGCTTTTTTCCGCTACGAATTGCCGCAGCGCTTGCTCCTCAACCTCTGGCGGGGCAGACAGGATAAGTGCGCCGTCACGCTCGACAGTGATCTGTAGCGTCTTGCGCCGCGCGCTGCGGCGTAGCGTCAGTTGCAGGTCGTTTACGGTGAAGGTTTGATTGCTCACAGCTGCATCAACCGTTCATGGCTAGCTCTCGCTTGATCCATCAGGCGGTCAGACAGCACCCCGGCCGTATCGCTATTCACCAAGGGCGGACGCAGTCGCATCAGGTAATCGAATAGCTGCCCGGCCAGCTCCTCCTGCGCCGCTCGCTTGCGCGGGCTCCAGATATCGCGGTGGCTTTGGAGTTCGCCCACCAACAGATCGACCAGTTCCACTGTCACATCCTTCAAACGCAGCAGCTCGGCGGGCTGCGGATTGGCGTCGGCACACACCACATCCAGCAGGGTGCGCAGGAAGGGGGCATAGTGTTCGGGCAAATCCAGGGGGCTGTAGTCATCTCTCATTTGACCGCTGCGCAGCTCGTTGATGATCTTCTGCATCTGCTCAACCAACTGATCCCACTGCTCGCCCAGCGACTTGAGCAGCTCGTTCAGGCGTTCGGACAGTTTGCGATAGAGCACCGGATCTTCATCAGTATGCTTGCGCACATGCGAGCGAATGGCATGCTCCATCTCTGAGGCCTTGGCGCGGTCGTTGACGCTACGCGACAACTGCTTCTCGAAGTCTGCATCGGTGAGCTGAATCGGCGGAATCTTCGGGTCAATGCCCAGCGAAATAACGTGATCGTCGATCAGCTTGCGCACCTTGGCGCCGACATCTTTGCCCAGTTGCGGCAGGTCCTTGTAACGCCCGCGCGCACGTGCATGGATATAGGCCAGGCGCTTGGCATCCTTGACGAAGGGCAGGGCCTCGGGGCGTGGCAGCACGGTGTCCAATGAGTTGAGGAACGCTTTGAGTTTTACCGAAAATTCGGCGCGCACCTTTTCCGACTCCAGTGCGGCAATGCAGGTTTCGGCATCTTCCAGCGACTCGATGCCCTGGCGACGCAGCACATCCACCACGCGAAGATGACGATCGCTCAGCACCGGCACCTCGTCCTTGATGCTGCTCAGCGCACCTTCGATATCCTCGTCGGCATAGGCTGCCAGGGCTTCGCGCAGGTGGTTGGCGACCCCGTAGTAGTCGACCACGATGCCGCAGCGCTTGCCGAAACCAGTACGGTTGACCCGCGCAATGGCTTGCAGCAGCTCGGCTTCCTTGATTGGCCGGTCAAGGTACATGACCCCTTCGATGGGGGCGTCAAAGCCGGTGAGCAACATGGACTTAACGATCAGGAAAGCCAGCGGGTCGGCCTTGCCCGGCTGCTCATGATTCAGGGGCTTCTTGAAGCGTTGGATCAGCAGCTCGTGCTTGCTGCCATCCGTCCAGGTTTTCCACTCGGCCGGATCGTTATTCGAGCCAGAAATAATCGGTGCGAATTCCAGGCTGCGTAGCCTGTCGCGATAGCGCCACGCCTGCACGCGCGCCTGCAGCTTGGGTGGACGCTGACACAGTGCTTCATCGTCGAGGTCTTTGTCGGCTGCTGGCAACGCTTCGGCCTCGGCCAGCAACTGATCGCGGGCGGCCTGCAGCGCGTGGAAATAGCGGATGGCCGCAATCCGGCTATAGGCTACAACCTGCGCCTTGTAGCCATTGGGCAGGATGTTGGTGACGTAATGTCTGAGGATGTCGCGCGCCTTATCAGCGATCAGCGCGGGGGCATCAAAGATGTGGCCTTTGGTGGCGTATTTTTTCTTGATCAGCTCCAGCTCGTCCTGACTGTGCTCGCGGAACAAATCCTCGAACAGTTCATCCAGACTCGCCCCATCTTTCAATGCGCCCTGGGCAGTGCGCCCTTCGTAAAGCACCGGCACTGTTGCGCCATCTGCCTCAGCTTCTTTGATGGTGTATTTGTCGATGAACGCGCCGAAAATTTCGTGGGTGCGTTTCTTATCGCCCATGATGATCGGCGTACCGGTAAAGCCGATGCGCACGCAGTTGGGCAGGCCCGCCAGCAGGTTCGCCTGCAGGTCGCCGGCCTGGGTGCGGTGCGCCTCATCGATCAATACCAGAATGCTCTCGTCGTGGTTGAGCACCTCGAATGGTTTGCTGACCAGATAAGGCGCGCGCTTTTCGGCGGCTTTGAGGGGGGCAGTAGCTTGCGCAGGGATCGGCGCCTCCCCATCTTCCTCCTGTTCGGGATTGCGATACTTCTGGATGGTGGCGAATACCAAGCCGGGGCCCTGGCGACGTGCCAAGGCTTTAACACCCTCGATATTGGAAGCCACCTCCGGCAGTTCACCGCTCAGCGTGGCGGTGGCGGCGAGCTGGTTTTGCAGGTCTTTACGGTCAGTGACCACGATGATTTTGAAGCGGCGCAGCTGTGTATCTGTGCGCATCTTGCGCACCAGAAATACCATGGTCAGGCTCTTGCCTGAGCCTTGAGTGTGCCAAACGATGCCGCCGCGCTGGTCGCTCTCGCCGTGCTCAAGGCGAGTTTGCCCGCGCTTCATGCGGATCACCGTGCGGTTCACCGCGCGGTACTGCTGGTAGCGGCAGACCGTCTTGATAGTCTGCCCGCCAACCTGCATGAACAGCATGAAATGCCGGATCAGATCGAGCAGGTGGGCCGGCGTCAGCATGCCTGCCACCAGGCGCTCCTGCTCGGACAGTTTGGCTTTGCCCAGTTGCTCGGCTACTGACTGCTCGCTGCCGCTACCTTCCGGGCCAACCACGGTTTTCCATTGGGAGAAATGCCCGAAGCCGGCCCCAATGCAGCCCACCCGTGCTTCGTCGTAGCTACTGGCGACCAACAGTTGCACGCTAGCGAACAGTGTTTCGTTGCCCTCGTTGTCCTCGACCTCGAAGGCCGCCTTGCGCTGGTTGCTGTAACGACGTAATTGATCGACAGCTTCGGTCAGCGGTTCTGGGATGGAGGGGCTCTTGCACTCCACCACCACCAGCGGGATGCCGTTCACCAGCAACACCAGATCCGGGACGATAAATTTCTTGCCGCTGTTATAGCCTGGCGGGCAATCCACTCGGAACTGGTTGATCACACTGAAGTGGTTATTGGCCGGGGTGGCCCAGTCGATGTACTGGATGGTCTGGCCACGCCCGCCTTCCCAGCCCGGGAGGCCGTCGACCGTGATGCCTTTGAGCAGCAGCTCAGTGACTGTCTGGTTGGCTTCCATCAACTTGCCGGCGCCCACGCGGGTAATGGCCGCCACTGCTTCGGCAATGC
Organism: Pseudomonas sp. RL_105y_Pfl2_101; assembly: GCF_963970585.1. Taxonomy (NCBI): domain Bacteria; kingdom Pseudomonadati; phylum Pseudomonadota; class Gammaproteobacteria; order Pseudomonadales; family Pseudomonadaceae; genus Pseudomonas; species Pseudomonas sp. RL_105y_Pfl2_101. The sequence continues at coordinate 116,140 of NZ_CAXAPG010000008.1, read as the reverse complement.
GCTGCTCATCCAGCCAGGGCTGACCGTCGCACAGGTTGATGGCACGCAAGCGCTCGGCCAGTGCGGCCCGCTGAATCACTTCACTGAAACTGCTGCGGCCAGTGATGGCCGGGTCGTCGAGGCTGCCCTCGGTATGCTTCCAATTCAGCCCCTGTAACTGAGCCACAAAGGGTTTTTCGACGTCATCCAATTCCCAGCCCACGGTTACTCCTTTAATCCAGTTCAGGCGTGTATGGGCTCATACAGGCTCATAGCGGCTCATTCCGGCTCATTTCCGCACATTCCGGCTCATTTCAAGGTGCCAAGGGTGTAGGTTGCCCCTCGATTCTTGCCGCTCTGTGCAATGGCGCCTTTATCTTTCAGCTTTTTCAGCAGCTTGGCCGCTTGGTCAGTTGATATGCGACATAGCCCCATGACCTCGGCACGTTTGATTTGCCCATGCTGCTGCACATAGTTCAGCACCATCTGCTCATGCTGAATCGGAGCGAAGCCTGCCTGGCGGGTATAGCCGGCCTTGTCGCCTACGGCCTGATACAGGCTGGCCGACAGGGTATAGCTGCGACCTCGGGTAGAACCGTGGGCCTCGACCAAGCCGGCTTCGGTAAGGGCTTCCAGGGTGCGTTTGGCACTGGCGGTGTCGCGCTGGATCTGTACGGCCAGTTCGTCGGCCGTGACGCGCTTGGTTTCACGCAGGGCGGCCAGGGCGATCAGGCTGTCGATGGGCAGCTCGGCGTTGGTGGCGCGCTCGTGCTCGACTACCAGGCGGCGGAAGTCCAGGTCGGCCTCGGCTGTGGGTAGGCGCAGTACTACGCTTTGGGCGGTGGTGTAACTGTAGTCCGGGGCTGGCCGGCCGAACTTGAGCATGCCGCGGAAAATTTTGTCCACGCCTCGGCCGGAGCGTTCGACCACGCCGACGCGCTTCATGGCGTCGGCCAGGGCCGGATTGCGCGGGCGCGGTTCGGTCACCAGCAGGTTGGCCAGGGTCACACCATCGACCAGACCACCGGGGTTGCTGACCACCAGGGCATCGTCCTCCAGGCGCACATGCACCGCGCCTCTGCCGTGGTAGTCGCGGTGGACCAAGGCATTGGCTACGGCTTCACGAAAGGCGCCGAGGTCAACCTTGGGCACTGGCACGCGGAACAGGCCCACCTGCAGTTCTTCCTCGGGGTTGTAGGGACGGAAGTTGGTTTCCAGCCAGTCCAGTGCCTTGAGCAATGGGAAGCGGCGAAACTCGTTGAAGCGCACTGCCTGCTGGGCCAGCACCTGGAAAGCGAACTCGTGGGTGGGCACCAGTTGGCGCAGGGAGGTTTCCCTACCGATCAGTAGCAGGCCGGTGAGGGTTGGCACACGCGAGCCATCGGACTGGCGCGCAGTGAGCAGCAGCGCACCGTCGAGGGCTTCGTCGTCCAGTTCCAGCAGCACGCGGTCGCCGCCGTATTGCTGAACCGCCTGGCGCAGGCGCTCACGCTCCAGCGGGTCGAGGTCGGCCAGGGTGGCGCCGGCCACCGGCTGGGCGGAGACATCGAGCAGGCCGAAGTTGCTTGCGCGGCTGTTGCGCTCATGGGGCAGCATGGCTACGCATTCGGGAGTGCCGTCGTGTTTCAAACGGCGGCGCAGATAGACGCCGCTGGTGGTGGCCACCTCGCCCTGGGCTTTGGGCACATGAATGCACGCTACGGTCACGCCATCTACGTCAATCGCTTCAGCCTGTACGTTCAATGACGGCGAGGTACGTGCCGCGACCATGCCGGCCAGGCCTGCCAGCAGACAGTGCTCGGCATGTAAGCCGGTGGGGGTGCCGTCGTCCTCGACGCCCAGCCATAGCTCACCGCCCTCGGCGTTGGCCAGACAGACCAGCGCCTCGATCAGCTCGCGATCGGGGAGCTTGCTGCGGTCGCTCTTGAACTCGACGGTGAGGGACTCGAGGGGTGGCAGGCGCTGAGTCATATCAGGCTCCGAATTGTCCAACAGGCTGTTGGACGATTTGTGCAGTAGCGTTCCATACGGACTCCAGCAGCGGGGTGACACGTACGCGACCGGTCAGCAGGTCATCCATCAAGCCGGTTCTCGATGTTTGTAATTTTGTGAGATCACACATTTCGTTATCTAACCGTGAGTCGTGCGCCCTTGCTACAGCCAAGATGGCTTCTTGCTCCTCCATTGGAGGTAGTGGCACTGGCACACTACAAATGGTTTCTCGATTGATACTGGCCTGATTTGAAGCAAAGGCTCGTGACATGATCCATGCACGGGCAGCCCGATGCTTCAGCCAAAGAAATAGTAGTTGTGGCGAGATCACTGATTGCCTGACTCGTAACCGCATCATGTTGGACTCGTAGACTGTTGCTTCTGATAGCTCAGGGACGATAACGGGCTGGCCAACGCCTTCGCGCGTTGCGAACACGCGAGACACTAGCAAGTCGCTTTGTTGCAAACCGAAAGCATCACACTCGACAGCAGACGCGCGCGCGCGTCGGGCGAGGTTGAAATCAACTGAGCCCTCAGGTGTGAAGGCGGTTTGTCCAACGAGTAATACGCCCGTGCCGATATCGCCAGCGGGCTTATAGATGCCGTTTCTTGGGGGGCCGTCGATCAAGCTGTTGATTGTCTCGTGTTCCCACTCCGTCGGAATCCAACCCAACGGTGACTCCTTGTATAGCTGCGGCGCTTCGCTCTGTGGCGGGCGCAGTTGGCCGTTGGAGTCGATGCCTCGGGTCAGCAGGTCGTGCAGCAGACCCTGCTTGACGGCCTTGAGCTTGTCGATCAACGCCTCGGTTTCGCGTATGGCGGTGTCGAGGATGTCCAGAATTTGGGCAATCTTACGCCGCTCCCCGAATTTTGGTCGGTAAACCTCCAGCTCATAGACATCCCTCCGGTTCAGTCCTGGGATACCCGTAGATGTATCCAGTAGATGAAGCGGCAACCAAGACAATACCCAATACAGCCAACGACGCTCTTCTGGCGGACAGTTCACCCAATACGTTGTATCAATGGGCCAGAAATCATTATCAGACCAAGTGACCTTGCCAACGCTGCCCTTACGACCGACAACAATCCCCGGCCCAGCGATCAGTGCGGATTGATGGCGACCAACCTCACCGTTTGAGCCAAATACGGGAAAGCCGTGTCCAGTGCGGCGTTCGGCAGGTAGCGGCTCACCATATTCAAGAGAGATGAGCGCGTCGAGCTTAGACATACCCCAACCCCTTCAGGAACCCGTGTAACGCCTCTGCCGCCGCATCGCGCTTCTGCTCGATTTCGTTCAGCGTTACCCGATATTTGTCCCACCAGTTCTCGAAGGCGGCGACTATCTGCTTGCGTTGGGCGGCGATATAGCGTTCGACGATGGCCTGCATATCGTTGTGCAGGATGGTCAGCAGCAGTTCGGCGGCTTGCTTCTCGTCCAGCCCGTCGACGGCCTGATTCAAGTGACTGGCGAAGTTGTCCTGCCGGTTTTTGAGCTGTTTCTTCACCTTGATCAACTCGGCTTTCCAGGCCTTGAGCTGGGCTTCGTCGACGGTGTTTTCCTCGTCGTCGGTATCCGTCGCGTTTTCGGCCTCGTCAGCCTCTTCCCCTTTAGCCGGGGCGGCGGCCTTGAGCTGACTATCCAGTTCGGTCTTTTTTGCCTCCAGTTCGGCCAACTCGGCAACGAAATCGCCAAGCAGGAACTTGACCAATTTGTGCTCCAACGGGCTTTGCTTGCTGGCCTTGTCTTCCAGAGCGGTGATGATGCTGGTGCGCCAAGCGTCGATTACGCCCCGGCAACCGCGGGCCATCAAGCCAAGAAAGTCGTATTTGCTCTGGTACCAAAAGCCCGCGACGATGCCCCTGACTTGGAAGGGGTCGAGCAGGCCGATGCCTTCCAGCGTCTGGCTAAAACTGGCCAGCAATTCACCGCGCAGTTCGACCAGTGCAGCGCTGTTATCTAGCTTCCCTGCCAGTGCGGTGATACGCGGGCTGTGTTCGTGCCACCAGCGCTCGAAGGCCTCACGGAGGGCGGCCTCCTTGACCAGCAGGCCTGCATTGTTTTCGATGGCCGGCTTGAGGTCGGTGCGGCGGGTCAGCTCGCTGTGAAAGTCGAGATACTGTGCGTCGCGCGCCACGAAGAGGTCCTGCGGGTCGAGGCCGTGGGCGGCGAATAGCGGAGCTTTCGCTTCGACTTCGGCCTTGGGTACCCCGCCCAGCAGGTGAGCACGCACATCATGCGGCTCGGGCAGCGGTGCGTTATCCACATAGCGGCGAATATTAAGGTTGTACTCGTTGTCGCGCAGTGTGGCGATATCCACCACGTCGCTAAGGCCGTCGATCCGGCGAAATTCGTCGAAGGCGGTGGTGATCTTCTCAATGTGCTCGGGCAGTAGGTAGTTCTGCGCACGGCCCTCGAAGCACTCTCGGTCGGCGTTGATAAACAGCACCTTGCCCTGGCGCTCGGCAGGCTTGGCGCTGACACGGTTGGCGCCTTCCTGCTTTTGCTGGCGCAGGATGAGGATGCATGCCGGAATGCCGGTGCCATAGAACAGGTTGGCAGGCAGGCCGATCACGGCTTCGAGCAGGTCGTTCTCGATAATGCCAGCGCGGATGCCGCGCTCCTCACCGCCCCGGAACAGCACGCCATGGGGCAGTACGGTGGCGATCATGCCTTCGTCACGGGTGACGGCGAGCATGTGCTGGAGGAACATCAAGTCGGCTTTTTTCGAGCCTAGTGGCACTTCGCCGAAACGGAAGCGCTGCTCGCGGAATGTCGGGTTCCAGGCCAGGCTGCCATCTGGGCTTTTCTCGGTGTGGCCCCAGTTGATGGAGAACGGTGGGTTGGTGAGGATGCGGTCGAAGCGGCGCAGTTCGCCGCCCTCGATATGCCGAGGGTCGGCCAGGGTATCTTCGTTCTCCAGCCAGGCGTTGCTGATGCCGTGCAGCAGCATGTTCATCTGCGCGATGGACCAGACGGTGCCGTTGAATTCCTGGCCGAACAGGTTGGCCTTGCGGCCATCTTCGCCGTGCTCTTCGATATATTCCTTGGCTGCGATCAACATACCGCCTGAGCCACAACAGGGGTCGTAGACATCGTGAGCCAGGGTCGGCTTGAGCAGGTGCACCATCAGCCGCACAACAGAGCGCGGCGTATAGAATTCACCACCTTTCTTGCCGGCCGAGTCGGCGAACTCGGCGATCAGGTACTCGTAGGCTGCGCCGAGTAGATCAGGGAATTCGAAGTCACTGTTGCGCAGGCGCACGTCACCGAAGTGGGTGATGAGTTGGCGCAGCTTCTGATCGGGAATCTTGCTCTGGCCTACCTTGCGGGTGAAGTCGATGTGCTCCAGTACCCCTTCCAGGGAGACGTTATTTTCCTCGATGCCACCCAGCGCCTTGTTGAGCAGGTTGCCGACGTTGATGTGTGCTTCGTTGAGCAAATATTTGAAGCGCGAATGGCTGGGCACCCAAAAATTACCGTCACGCTTGTACCAGCGCGGATTTTCCGCCGAGACAAAGGCCTCGGCCTTGCTCTTGCCAGCGTTTATCTCATCGGCAACGACCTGCTCATAGCGCTCCTCGAATACGTCGGAGCAGCGCTTGAGGAACAGCATGCCAAAAATGTATTCCTTGAACTCCGAGGCATCCATCTTGCCACGCAGAATATCGGCAGCCTTGAATAGATGGCGTTCCAGTTGTTGCAGCGTGAGGGGCATTGCGGAATCTCTTGTGGGCACTCAGGAGCGGATGCCGATCCTGATGGTATTAAATGCCGGGGATTGTATCCCAATCCAAGCTTGGCACTGAGCAGTCTCGGTTGTACGGGGTCAGGTTGGGTGGCGCAAGACAGGATGCCCGGATGCTTACGCTTAAATGCCGTCGCAGCGAAGATAAGTACATATTTCAGGCATTAAAAAGCCGGCTTATGGCCGGCTTCTCGTTGACTGATTCAGCTCGTTTTTGACAAACCTTACCAGCCTTCAAAACGTACATCCGGCTCTTGCGGCCGGCTGTGGGACTTGGTCAGAAAGTGATCTGCCTTGTCGGTGCGAGGCGTGGGCTCGCAAATGTGGGGCGGAGGATACGCGGGTTTTGTTCGGAAGCCCAGTGGTAAGTGGTGTGGAATCATTGGGTTAGGGGTGATTCAGATAAAAAGCAGGGGGCTGCTGCGCAGCCCAGCGGGAGCAAGCTCCCTGCCACAAAAGCTTCCTGTCACAAAGGCTCCTCGGCGCAAGGCGCTTTGCCTGTCTGCCCGTTCGGGTGGGTTAGTCGAATACCGGCGGTCTCTGTTTGTTGAGGGTTGACCACCAGAACACCCAGCCAATCACCCTGATGTGCTGCGCATCGATCTGTTCGGCGCTGAAGACCTCGTCGGGATACGCAGCGCTGTTGTGGCTGCGCAGGCGCAGGCGGTTGCCGGGGATTCTGTGCAGGTATTTGATACGCAGCATCCCGTCGTGCTCAAGCGCGTAGATTTGGCCGTCGACGATTTGGGTCAGGCCGCGGTCGATGGCGAGGGTGGAGCCGTCGGCGATGCGTTCGGCCATGCTGTCGCCGACCATGGTGATGCAGATGGCGTCGCTGGGGTTTATTTCCAGGGATTCGAGGTGGCTGCGGGGCAGGCGGATGGTTTGGTCGGGGATTTCGGTGATGTGGGTTTTGGTTTCGCCTGGGGCGATGGGGACTTCCTTATAGAAAGGCAGTTCGATGTCCGTCGGTTCCACCACGCTGTAGACGCCTTGGATTTCAGCGGCGTCGTAGGTGGTGCCGGGGCCCAGGCCCAATGGGGTTTGCGGGCCTTCGCCGGTGGCGAGCCACTGCGGGCTGACGGTGAGCAGGCTGGCGATGCTGTAGATGCGCCCCGGTGGGATGCCACGGTTGAACCAGTTGTTCACGTGCTGGGATTTCACGCCGTATAACTTCGCGAAGTCGGCGGATCGAATATTGGCTTCTTTTAGAAGGGCTCTGAAGCGGTCGCCACTGGAAAGTATTTTCATAAACGAAAAGTTTAGAGACGAAGATGTTTTCGGCAATAAACATGTCGTTCAAATATATAAGACGATCTTTCCGTTTGCAGGATTTGAAAGGTGTGGGCTAAACGCCGTTAAACGGTGTTAATACAACTTCGTATTAGGAACCATTAAGACATAAAAAAACCCCGGGGCAAACCGGGGTTCTTTATCAAGTTTGTTTCAGCCTTTGTAGGCGGCAACCGACTTGGTGATCGCTTCGCGGGCGGCGTCTGCACCGGCCCAGCCTTCGATCTTGACCCACTTGCCTTTTTCGAGATCTTTGTAGTTCGCGAAGAAGTGCTCGATCTGCTGGATCAGCAGCGGTGGCAGGTCGGTGTATTCCTTCACGTCGACGTACAGTTGCGACAGTTTGTCGTGTGGCACGGCGATGACTTTGGCATCGCCGCCGCCGTCGTCGGTCATGTTCAGGATGCCGACTGGACGGGCGCGGATGACCGAGCCTGGGGCCACAGGGTAAGGGGTCACGACCAGCACGTCGAGGGGGTCGCCGTCGTCGGCCAGGGTGTTGGGGATGTAACCGTAGTTGGCCGGGTAGAACATGGGGGTGGCCATGAAACGGTCAACGAACAGGCAGTCGCTGTCTTTGTCGATTTCGTATTTGATCGGGGCGTGGTTGGCCGGGATTTCGATCGCGACGTAGATGTCGTTCGGCAGGTCTTTGCCAGCCGGAATCTTGCTGTAGCTCATTGGGCGGTGCCCCCGTTAGTTGACCAAATGACTGGTCGGATTGACCAAAAAGTGGCGGCGATTATAGGCATATTCGGCCGCTGTTGCCACGTTACCAGGGTCGTAGAGACCTTAGTATGACGCCTGATAGACCGGATCTTCGGCCTGAAGTTGCCGCAGCCGGGCCAACGGATCCTGGCGATAGAACGCTTTGAGCTGTTCATACACCCGTGGATAGGCCTGGTGCAGCAGGTCTGGGGCGCTGAAGAAGTATTCGCTGGTGACGGCAAAGAACTCCGCCGGGTTTTCGGCGGCGTAGGGGTCGATGACGGTTTTGGCGTCGGGGTTGTGGTCGAGTTGGCGGTCGAGGTCGTCGAAGGCTTGTTGCATGGCGTCGGCCCAGTCGCTGACGCGCATGTTGGCGTGCAAGGGTGGCAGGCCGTTGGCGTCGCCGTTGAGCATGTCGAGTTTGTGCGCCAGTTCGTGGATCACCAGGTTGTAGCCGTCCCAGCCGCCGCTGGCCATCACGCCGTCCCAGGCCAGGATGATCGGGCCTTGGGGCCAGGCTTCGCCGCTGTGTTCGCCGTCCCATTCGTGCTCGATGCCGCTGGCGTCGCGGTAGCGCTGGTGGCTGAGGAAGTCGTCGGGGTAGAGGACGATTTCGTGGAAGCCCTGGTACCAGTTCAGTTCGCCCAGGTGCATCAGCGGCAATTGGGCCTGGGCGGCGAGCAGCAGGCGTTGTTCCTGGTGCAGTTCGACGCCGGGCAGGGTGGTGAGGTGTTTGTCGTGCAGGAACAGTACGCAGGCTTCCCGCAGCCATTGGTCCTCGGCGGCGCCGATGCCGTCGAGGAAGCTCAATTGTTGGCGCACCCGCTGCCAGGTGTCCTCGGTCACGGGGTGTTTGGCGAGGGTGCGTTGGCGGCGCCAGTTGCTCAGGGACCACATGGGCGATCAGCGCGGATGGGTTTTCGAGGTGCGCTGGCTCAGTTTGCTGCGCACCAGGCCGATGATCATCGGCAGCAGCGACAGCAGGATGATGCCGACGACCAGCAGCGACAGGTTCTGCTTGATGAACGGCACGTTACCGAAGAAGTAGCCGAGGGTCACCAGGCCGCCGACCCATAGGATGGTGCCGAGGACGCTGAAGCCGAAGAAGCGTGGGTAAGGCATTTTGCCGACGCCGGCGACGAAGGGTGCGAAGGTGCGGATGATTGGCAGGAAGCGCGCCAGGGTTACGGTTTTGCCGCCGTGTTTGTCGTAGAAGTCGTGGGTTTGCTGCAGGTAGTCGCGGCGGAAAATTTTCGAGTTGGGGTTGCTGAACAGTTTTTCGCCAGCGGTGCGGCCGATCAGGTAGTTGGTGCTGTCGCCGAGGATGGCCGCGAGCATCAGCAGGCCGCCCAGCAGGACTGGGTCCATGGCGCCACCGGCGGCGACGGCGCCGGCGATGAACAGCAGCGAGTCGCCCGGCAGGAAGGGTGTGACCACCAGGCCGGTTTCACAGAAGATCACCAGGAACAGGATGGCGTAGATCCAGGTCCCGTAGTTGGTCACCAGCATGTCGAGGTAGACGTCGAGATGCAGAATGAGGTCGAGGGGGTTGAAATCCATGCATAGCACCTGTGGTGGCGGCCCGGCTTGGCAGGCGGGTGGGACTGGCTTTGAGTATGACTACAGAGTGTGTAGCTTTTTCTTACAAGCCGGGAAGAGCGGCATTATACGGCGAGGATTGTGAAGCGCGTGTTGAGTTTGTAGCGGGGGATTTCGGTGGTTTTGTGGGCAGTGGCGCACTTTGTGGGGGCGGGCTTGTTCGCGAAGATGGCGGCACATTCAAATATTGATACAGCTGGACTACCGCTATCGCGAGCAGGGGGTTGTGGTGAACATTGGTTTTTGTGCGCGCCTCAATACTAGTGTGGGAGCGGGCTTGCTCGCGAAGATGGCGGCACATTCAGCATTGATGCAACTGGGCTACCGCTTTCGCGAGCAAGCTTTGCTCCCACAGGTCTGATGGGTGTATGAGCGGGAGAATCAGGCTGGCTGTTAGGCCGCCTTCGCGAGCAAGCCCGCTCCCACAATGGGAACGGGGTACGACTGGGAGAGCCAGGCCGGCTGTCAGGCTGCCTCGTGGAGGACGTTGATCTCGGGCGCCCCATTAACCACGCTGGCCGAACGCAGGCATTGCGCAGTGGGCACCTCGGCATGGATGCCGAGGTAGCCGCGCTGGGCCATGGATGGCCCTTCGCGGCGGGCCCACGGAGCAATGCCTTCGTTCAGGCATGCCGAGCCTAGGCGAGGTGCCAAGTGGTGGGGCAAAAGCGCTTTGGTTACTTTCGACTGGGCCGGCTTCCGGGCTTTTCGAAAGTGACCCGCCGTCAGGGCGGAACCCTAAGCAGCCGTTACCGCAGCAACGGATATGTCCCCGACCTTCAACACTGCTCTGAGCGATTCAGATCCCTTCGCTGATCGGCAACACGTAGTTCTTGAACTCGGTGTCTTCCTTGAAACCAATCGATTCGTAGGTCTTCTGCGCCACGTCGTTGTTGCTGCTGGTGGAGACGCGCATGCGGACGGCGTTGGTTTCCTTGGCCATTTTTTTCGCGGTGCGGATCAGGTTGTCGGCCACCAGTTGGCGGCGGGCGTCTTCGGCGACGTAGATGTCATTGAGGATCCACACGCGCTTGAGCGACAGCGACGAGAAGCTCGGGTAGAGCTGGCAGAAGCCCAGCAATTTGCTGTCGTCGTCATCGGGCAAGGCTAGGTAGATCACCGATTCCTTGCGGCGCAGGCGTTTTTCGAGGAAGGCTCGGGACGAATCCGGGTAGGGCAGTGAGCCGTAGAATTCCCGGTACTTGACGAACAATGGGGTCAGCAGGTCCAGGTGTTCCAGGGTTGCTTGGATAATCCGCATGGTAGGTCTCGTCTGCAAGGGTCGACAGATATTCTGACAACAACGTCGCGCTGCCGTGCTTTTGATGCTGCCTGAAAGCGGATCAAAAACGCAATCGGATAAACGGATCAGTTTCGGGGCGGCGCCAGTAGGAAATTACCTTTCATATCGGCAGCGTTTTCCGACTCTAGTGTGTTTACTTGGGCTTCGTCCTTCAGATTGACCCCCGAAAGCTGTCGGCGACAGGCCTCGCGCATCAGGTAGATCAAGCGATGGGCGGCCATGCCGTAGCCCAGGCCTTCGAGGCGGACATTGGAGATGCAGTTGCGATAGGCATCGGTCAGGCCGACCTTGGGGGCGTAGGTGAAATACAGCCCCAGGCTGTCGGGGGAGCTGAGGCCGGGGCGTTCGCCGATCAGTATCACCGACATTTTTGCGCCGAGCCGCTGCGCCACTTCATCGGCCACCGCCACACGGCCTTGTTCCACCAGGATTACAGGTGACACTGACCAGCCTTCGGCGGCGATCTGTTCTTCCAGCCGCGCCAGGAACGGCAAGGTATGGCGATGCACCGCCAGCGCCGACAGGCCGTCAGCCACGACGATGACCAAGTCCACACCGCCAGGGTGTGCCGTGGCGTAGTCCTGCAATTGTTGCGCGGAGGCGTCGTCGAGCCGTCGGCCCAGGTCCGGACGCTGTAGGTAACTGTGTCGGTCGGTCGCCGCGCTGTGGAGTAGTAGGCTCTCGCGGCCGCGTTCAGTTAGTTGCGCGCGAATGCCCTCGTGATCGAACGCCAGGTGTACGGCGTCGCGGGCCTGGGCGTGGGCGAACTGGAAATCCAGTTGCGCCGAGGTGGGCAGGCTGGTGCCGGTACGGCCCAGGGCGATGCGCGCCGGGGTCAGGTTGCGCAGACTCAGCCAAGGGTTTTGTGGGTCGACAGGTTTTTTGTCCATGGGCAGTTCTCTCATCCCAAATGCGCGAGGGCGTGACGGAACGCCGGTGGCAGGTTGTCGCCAAATCGCACCCGGCCATCGGCCTGGGTGAAGATGCCCATGTTCGCCAGCCACGTTTCGAATTCCGGGGCGGGCTTGAGGCCCAGGGTCTGGCGGGCGTAGAGGGCGTCATGGAACGAGGTGGTCTGGTAGTTGAGCATGATGTCGTCGGAGCCGGGGATGCCCATGATGAAGTTGATCCCGGCCACGCCCAGCAGGGTCAGCAGGGTGTCCATGTCGTCCTGGTCGGCTTCGGCGTGGTTGGTGTAGCAGATGTCGCAGCCCATCGGCACGCCCAGCAACTTGCCGCAGAAGTGATCTTCGAGGCCGGCGCGGATGATCTGTTTGCCGTTGTACAGGTACTCGGGGCCGATGAAGCCTACAACCGTGTTGACCAAAAACGGGTTGAAATGCCGTGCCACGGCGTAGGCCCGGGTCTCGCAGGTCTGTTGATCGACGCCGTGGTGGGCGTTGGCTGACAGCGCGCTGCCCTGGCCGGTTTCGAAATACATCAGGTTGTTGCCGAGAGTGCCGCGATTCAGGCTCAGCCCGGCGTCATAGCCTTCTTTCAATACGTTCAGGTTGATGCCGAAACTGGCGTTGGCCGCTTCGGTACCGGCGATGGACTGGAACACCAGGTCCAGGGGCACGCCGCGGTTCGCCGCTTCAATCGAGGTGGTGACGTGGGTCAGCACACAGCCTTGGGTGGGGATGTCGTAACGCTGGATGATGGCGTCGAGCATTTCCAGCATGGCGCAGATCGACGCTGTACTGTCGGTGGCCGGATTGATGCCAATCATGGCGTCACCGTTGCCGAAGAGCAGGCCGTCGAGGATGCTCGCGGCGATTCCGGCCGGTTCGTCGGTGGGGTGGTTGGGTTGCAGGCGGGTGGACAGGCGTCCGCGCAGGCCGAGGGTGCCGCGGAACTTGGTCACCACGCGGATTTTTTGCGCCACCAGCACCAAATCCTGCACGCGCATGATCTTTGACACAGCGGCGACCATTTCCGGCGTCAGGCCGGGGGCCAGTGCCCGCAGGCTCTGCTCATCGGCGGCGTCGCTGAGCAGCCAATCGCGAAAACCGCCGACCGTGAGGTGGCTGACCGTGGCGAAGGCTTGTTTATCGTGAGTGTCGACGATCAGCCGGGTGACTTCGTCGACCTCGTAAGGAATCAACATTTCTTGCAGGAAATGGCTGAGGGGCAGGTCGGCCAAGGCCATCTGCGCGGCTACCCGCTCACCATCGTTGAGCGCCGCGAGCTCGGCCAGAAAATCTCCGGAGCGCGCCGGGCTGGCCTTGGCCATCAGGTCTTTGAGGCTGTCGAAGCGATAGGTCTGGGCGCCGACCGTGTGTGCAAAACTGGCCATACAGGTTCTCCGTGACGGCGCCGCTGGGCGGCGCCGTGGTTTTCGGCGTTTTACAACTTAGTGCAAGGCTTCTTCAGCATTCTGAATGGCCGCGAATTCCTCTTCGGGCGTGCCTGCTACCAAGTGATGCCGGCTGTAGAACGCAAAGTAAGCAATTAACACTCCATAGATGATCGCCGCGCCGATGACCACCCGCGGGTCCACCAGAAAGCCCGCCACCACGGCGATGCACGCCAGCACCAGGGCCACGCCCGAGGTGAAGATGCCGCCTGGGGTACGGTATGGCCGGTCCATTTTGGGGCGACGGATGCGCAGGGTGATGTGCGCGGCCATCATCAGCACGTAGGAGATGGTGGCACCGAACACCGCCACCAGAATCAGCAGGTCGCCCTGGCCGGTCAAGGACAGGCCAAAACCGATGATGCCGGGGATGATCAGTGCCAATACCGGTGCTTTGCTTTTATTGGTTTCGGAGAGCTTGCGTGGCAGGTAGCCGGCGCGAGACAGCGCAAATATCTGCCGCGAGTAGGCGTAGATGATCGAGAAGAAGCTGGCGATCAAACCGGCCAGGCCGACGAGGTTGACGAAGTTGCCCATCCAGGTCGAGCCACCGTAGGCCTTGGCCAGGGCTTCCACCAGCGGGTTGCCCGAGGCCATCAGCGCGTTCGAGCCCGCGCCGCCCGGGCCGATCACCAGAATCAGCAGGGCAAACGCCACCAGCACCAGCATGGCGCCGATCAGGCCGCGCGGCAGGTCGCGCTTGGGGTTCTTGGTTTCTTCAGCTGCCAGCGGTACGCCTTCCACGGCCAGGAAAAACCAGATGGCATATGGAATGGCTGCCCACACGCCGACATAGCCGAAAGGCAGGAATGGGCTGGCGCCCGTGGCCGCGCTGACCGGGATGTCCAGCAGGTTGGTAACGTCGAAGTGCGGCACCATCGCCACCAGAAACACGCCCAGTGCCAGGGCGGCGACGGCGGTGATGATGAACATCAGTTTGAGGGCTTCCCCCACGCCGAATATGTGAATGGCGATGAAGATAATGTAGAACGCCAGGTAGATCATCCAGCCGCCAATGCCAAATAGCGATTGGCAATACGCGCCGATGAACACCGCAATCGCCGCTGGGGCAATGGCGTACTCGATCAGGATCGCCGTGCCGGTGAGAAACCCGCCCCAGGGCCCGAATGCGCTACGGGCAAAGCCATAGCCGCCGCCGGCGGTAGGGATCATCGAGGACAGCTCGGCCAGGGAGAAACACATGCACAGGTACATCGCGGCCATCAGCAGCGTGGCGAGGAACATCCCGCCCCAGCCACCTTGGGCCAGGCCGAAGTTCCAGCCGGCGTAGTCCCCGGAAATGACATACGCCACCCCCAGGCCCACCAGCAGGACCCAGCCCGCCGCGCCTTTTTTCAGTTCGCGTTGTTGGAAATATTCGGAGCCGACTTTTTCGAAGTCGACCGAGGACGTTGCCGGTTGCGGATTTGCTTGATCGCTTGGCATAAGGGTTTACCTGTTTTTATTGTTTTTTGGCCCTGTGAAAGCGGGCTTGCTCATGAAGCGGTGATTCAGTTGTGGCTTTGCTGGATGTACTGCCGCCATCGCGAGCAGGCTCGCGGATCTGTTTCAACCCTGGAAACGAGTTATCCACAAATCCCTGTGGGAGCGAGCTTGCTCCGGGCGGCGATCCGACGATAGCTATCTAAAGGGCGAAGCAGAACCACCTGCCTCGCCCTAAGGGCTTAGAAGAACCCCAACGGATTGATGTCGTAGCTCACCAGCAGGTTTTTGGTCTGCTGGTAGTGGTCGAGCATCATCTTGTGCGTCTCACGACCCACGCCGGACTTCTTGTAGCCACCGAACGCGGCGTGCGCCGGGTACAGGTGGTAGCAGTTGGTCCAGACGCGACCGGCCTTGATCGCCCGGCCCATGCGGTAGGCGCGGTTGATGTCGCGGGTCCAGAGACCGGCGCCGAGGCCGAACTCGGTGTCGTTGGCGATCGCCAGGGCTTCGGCTTCGTCCTTGAAGGTGGTGATGCTCACCACTGGGCCGAAGATTTCTTCCTGGAACACGCGCATTTTGTTGGTGCCCTTGAGCAGGGTCGGCTGGATGTAATACCCGGTCGCCAGGTTGCCCTCGAGTTTTTCCACCTTGCCGCCGGTCAGCAGCTCGGCGCCTTCGCCCTTGGCGATTTCCAGGTACGAAAGAATCTTGTCAAATTGCTGCTCGGACGCTTGGGCGCCGACCATGGTGTCGGTGTCCAGCGGGTCGCCGCGTTTGATCTGCAGGACTTTCTTCATCACCACTTGCATGAATTCGTCGTAGATCGATTCCTGCACCAGGGCGCGGGATGGGCAGGTGCAGACTTCGCCCTGGTTGAAGAACGCCAGCACCAGGCCTTCGGCGGCCTTTTCAATGAAGCTCGGCTCGGCTTGCATGATGTCTTCGAAGAAGATGTTCGGCGACTTGCCACCCAGCTCTACGGTAGACGGGATGATGTTCTCGGCGGCGCACTTCATGATGTGCGAGCCCACCGGGGTGGAACCGGTGAAGGCGATCTTGGCGATGCGCTTGCTGGTGGCGAGGGCTTCACCGGCTTCTTTACCGAAACCTTGCACCACGTTCAGCACGCCGGGCGGCAGCAGGTCGCCGATCAGCTCCATGAGCACGCAGATGCCCAGTGGGGTTTGCTCGGCCGGCTTGAGCACCACGCAGTTACCGGCGGCCAGGGCCGGGGCGAGTTTCCAGGCGGCCATCAGCAGCGGGAAGTTCCACGGGATGATCTGCCCGACCACGCCCAATGGTTCATGGATGTGGTAGGCCACGGTGTTGCCGTCGATCTCGGCGGCGCTGCCTTCCTGGGCCCGCAGGCAACCGGCGAAGTAGCGGAAGTGGTCGGCGGCCAGGGGGATGTCGGCGTTGAGGGTTTCGCGCACAGCCTTGCCGTTGTCCCAGGATTCGGTGATCGCCAGCACTTCGAGGTTGGCTTCGATGCGGTCGGCGATTTTCAGCAGGACCAGCGAACGGGCCTGGGCCGACGTGGCACCCCAGGCATCAGCGGCAGCGTGGGCGGCGTCCAGGGCTTTTTCGATGTCTTCGGCCGTGGAGCGCGGGAATTCGGCAATGGGCTGGCCATTGACCGGGGACGTGTTGGTGAAGTACTGACCTTTGACAGGCGCGACGAACTCGCCGCCGATGTAGTTACCGTATTTGCTCTTGAACGAAACGATAGCGCCTTCAGTACCGGGGTGAGCGTAACGCATGATGAGTTCTCCTTGGCTTTTGTGCTTATACGGGAGGCCGCGCAAAATTGAGCGCTGGTATTTAAGCCTAGAGCAAAGGTCGGGCCATTGCCTTGCAGGGCCCGTAAATCAAGACTTTAGGAGGAGTTGGTCGGACAAACGGAGGGGCTGTGTCGCGGTTGCGATACGTGGGGTGTGACAGTTTGTGCCAGATACGAGACAGTCTGTGACCGGCAGGTCGCGCCAGTATTGCAAAGACGGTTGGGCTGGAGGATGCTGGGCCTTGATGCGAGGCAGGCCGGGTAGGCGCTGTGTAGGAGCTGTCGAGTGCAACGAGGCTGCGATCTTTCCCCAGCCAATTGAATCCCAAGCGAAAGATCAAAATCAAAAGATCGCAGCCTTCGGCAGCTCCTACAGTATGGCCGCAACCTGCGGGGAGAATAATAAGAAAATGCACAGCAACCATTTGAGTCGCCATGCCCAACAAGTCCTGACGGTCACCCAGGGCAAGGCCCATTTGCAGGGGCCCGGCAGCGATCCGTCGATTGCCCGTTCCTGGCTGCGCTGCCTTGAGGACTATCACCTCGACCCGGCCCAGAACCTGGCGCCGACGGTGCTCGAACATGGTCGGGTGCTGGAAAGCCGCGAGCGCTTGCAGCAGGTGCTGCAGATCGCCGGCAATGAAATGACCAGCCTGCATCAGCAACTCTCCGGTGCCGGCCACGCGGTGTTGCTGACCGACGCCCGGGGCGTGATCCTCAACTGCGTCACCGCCCCCAGCGAACGGAAGATATTCGAGCGGGCCGGCCTCTGGCTCGGCGCCGATTGGAGCGAAGCCTGCGAAGGCACCAACGGTATTGGCACCTGTTTGGTGGAGCGCCAGGCCCTGACCATCCACCAGGAAGAACATTTTCGCGGTCGCCACACCGGCCTGACCTGCTCGGCCAGCCCGGTCTTCGACCCTCAGGGCGAACTCCTGGCGGTGCTCGACGTGTCTTCGGCCCGGCCAGACGTGTCGCGCCAGAGCCAGTTCCACACCATGGCCCTGGTCAATCTCTCGGCGAAGATGATCGAGAGCTGCTATTTCCTCCGTTGCTTTGACAATCAATGGCTGCTGCGTTTTCACTTGCAGGCCGAGTCCGTGGGGCTGTTCAGCGAAGGGTTGCTGGCGTTCGACGGCGAAGGGCGGATCAGCGCGGTCAACCAGAGCGCGCTGAACCTCTTGGGGCATATTCGCGGCAGATTGCTGGGCCAGCGGGTGGCAGACTTTTTCGACTGTTCACTGGATGAATTGCTGGGCCGGGCCAGCGCCCAGGCCAGTGCCAGTTGGCCGCTGCGCACCCGTGACGGTCGGCATTTGTTCGCCGTCCTGCGCGGGCAGCCCCGCAGTGTGCCGGTACCGGTTGCGCCAGCGCTCAAGGTTATCGAGCCGGCTCGCCTGCCGGGCATCTGCCTGGGGGACGTGGCGTTGCAGGAGCATTTTCGCAAGGCGCTGCGGGTGTTCGAGCGCGATGTGCCGCTACTGATCCAGGGCGAAACCGGCTCCGGCAAAGAAGCCTTCGCCAAGGCCGTGCACCACGCCAGCCAGCGCGCCGGGAAACACTTCGTCGCCCTCAACTGCGCGGCCATCCCGGAAAGCCTGATCGAGAGCGAGTTGTTCGGTTATCGCGGCGGCAGCTTCACCGGCGCGCGCAAGGAAGGCATGCGCGGCAAGCTGCAACAGGCTGACGGTGGCACGCTGTTCCTCGATGAAATCGGCGACATGCCCCTGGCCTTGCAGACCCGTTTGCTGCGGGTGCTGGAAGATCGCCAAGTGGTGCCTATCGGCGGTGAGCCCGAGGCGGTGAACGTGCGCATCATCAGCGCCACCCACCGGCAGCTGCTCGACCGGGTGCGCGACGGCAGTTTTCGTGAGGACTTGTACTACCGCCTCAACGGTCTGGAAATCCCGCTGCCGGCGTTGCGCGAGCGCAGTGATAAGTCGCAGTTGCTGGATTTCCTGTTGGCTGAAGAGAGCGGGGCCGAGACGGTGTCCATCGAGGAACCGGCGCGCCAGGCGTTGCTTGGGTTCGACTGGCCGGGCAACGTGCGGCAACTGCGCAATGTGCTACGCACCCTTGCTGCGCTGTGCGACGGTGGGCGCATCGGTCTTGAAGATTTGCCAGTCATGATCCACCAGCACCCGGTTGTGGTGGTAGAGGCGATGGCCGAGCGGCCGCTGGAGGATGCCGAGCGCCTGGCGCTGCTCGATGCACTGGAGCGCCAGCGCTGGCACATGACCCACACCGCCGAACAACTGGGGATCAGCCGCAATACCCTCTACCGCAAGCTGCGTAAACACGCGATTACCCGCTGATCGCGAAGGCGGCACTTTAAACATCAATGCAACTGATCCACCGCTATCGCGGGCAAGCCTTGCTCCCACAGAAGGCCGTCTGTGTAGCGGGGGCTCAAACACAAGGTGCGATTTCCCCCTCCCTACGCTAACCTGCGGCCATGTTTACGAGGTCGACTATGCACATCCATATTCTCGGTATTTGCGGCACTTTCATGGGCTCGATGGCGGTCTTGGCCAAGGAGCTGGGCCATCACGTGACCGGTTCCGACGCCAACGTCTACCCGCCAATGAGCACTCAATTGGAGGCTCAGGGCATCGAGCTGACCCAAGGCTACGATCCGGCGCAACTGGACCCGGCGCCGGACCTGGTGGTCATCGGCAACGCCATGTCCCGTGGCAACCCGGCGGTGGAGTATGTGCTCAACAAAGGCCTGCCGTACGTGTCCGGGCCGCAGTGGCTGGCCGATCACGTGTTGCAGGGCCGTTGGGTCCTGGCTGTGGCCGGTACCCACGGCAAGACCACCACCAGCAGCATGCTCGCCTGGGTGCTGGAACACGCGGGCATGAGCCCGGGCTTTTTGATCGGTGGTGTGCCGCAGAATTTCTCGGTGTCGGCGCGCCTGGGGGGCACGCCGTTCTTCGTGATCGAGGCTGACGAATACGACAGCGCGTTTTTCGACAAACGCTCGAAATTCGTCCACTACCGTCCCCGCACCGCGATCCTCAACAACCTTGAGTTCGATCATGCGGATATTTTCCCTGATCTGCCGGCCATCGAGCGGCAATTCCATCATTTAGTGCGCATCATCCCCAGCGAGGGCCTGGTGATTCACCCGACCACCGAGCCGGCCTTGCAGCGCGTGATCGAGATGGGGTGCTGGACCCCGGTGCAAACCACTGGTGCGGGTGGGCAGTGGCAGGTGAAGTTGCTCAAGGATGACGGCTCGCAATTCGAAGTCATGTTCGAAGGCCAGTCCCAAGGTGTGGTCGAGTGGGACATGACCGGCCAGCACAACGTTGCCAACGCCCTGGCGACCCTGGCGGCGGCCCGGCATGTCGGCGTGGTGCCGTCCATGGGCATTGCCGCGTTGAGCGCGTTCAAGAGCGTGAAACGGCGGATGGAGAAAGTCGCCGAAGTGAACGGCATCACCATTTATGACGATTTCGCCCACCACCCGACCGCCATCGCCACCACCCTCGACGGTTTGCGCAAGCGTATCGGCGAGGCGCCGCTGATTGCGATCATCGAGCCGCGTTCCAACTCCATGAAGCTCGGCGCGCACCGTGATGGCCTGCCGGAAAGCGTGGTCGATGCCGACCAGGTGATCTGGTACGCACCGGCCAACCTCGGCTGGGACCTGGGCGCCACTGCGGCGCTGTGCACAGTGCCGTCGATTGTCAGCGATTCCCTGGAAGGCATCATCGAACGCGTGAAGAGCCAGGCCCAGCCCGGCACTCACGTGGTGATCATGAGCAACGGCGGTTTCGGCGGCCTGCACGGCAAACTGGCCGAGGCGCTGAAATGAACACGCGTTTGGAGAGCAATGGCCCCGAACGCATCACGCTGGCGATGACGGGGGCGTCCGGCGCCCAGTACGGCTTGCGCCTGCTCGATTGCCTGGTGCGCGAAGACCGTGAGGTGCACTTCCTCATCTCCAAGGCCGCGCAACTGGTGATAGCCACCGAAACCGACGTGACCCTGCCGGCCAAGACCCAGATGATGCAGGCCTTCCTCACCGAGTACACCGGTGCGGCGGCGGGGCAGATTCGTGTGTATGGCAAGGAAGACTGGATGTCGCCAGTGGCCTCGGGCTCCGGCGCGCCGGCCGCCATGGTGGTGGTGCCGTGTTCCACCGGGACGCTGTCGGCGATTGCCACGGGGGCCTGCAACAACCTGATCGAGCGGGCCGCGGACGTAGCGCTCAAGGAGCGCCGCCAGTTGATCCTGGTGCCGCGGGAAGCGCCGTATTCGAGCATTCACCTGGAGCACATGCTCAAGCTGTCGAACATGGGCGTGACCATCCTGCCGGCCTCACCGGGTTTCTATCACCAGCCGCAGACCATTGATGACCTGATCGATTTTGTGGTCGCCCGGATCCTCAATCTGCTGAACATTCCCCAGGACATGTTGCCGCGTTGGGGCGAGCATTATTTGAGCTGTGATGGATAAGCTGCTGATCGTGCTGCTGGCGTTGCATTTGACCGGCTGCGCCACCGCCCGCACCCTCGACGCCGCCAAGCCCGGCGCGCCGGTGGTGTACGCCGGGACGCGCCTGGATCTGTACGCCCTCAACGGTGGCTGCTGCGCCAAGGACCGCTTTGGTGCCGAGGCGCCGAGCTACCCGGGCTTCGATCTGCCGGGCAGTGCGCTGCTCGATACCTTGTTGTTGCCGTTGTCGTTGTTCACCGCTATAGGGGTGGGGTTCCAGGCTACGGGTGGGTTGTAGCGAACACCATAGAGCCGGTGACGAGGGCGTGCGCGTATGAATTGCGTAGGCGCTGTGTAGGAGCTGTCGAGTGCAACGAGGCTGCGATCTTTCCCCAGCCACTTGAGTCCCAAGCGAAAGATCAAAAGATCGCAGCCTTCGGCAGCTCCTGCACGGCGCCCGTCCTGGCGTAGCGGAATCATTTGCCGAGCTTGCGCAACTCATCCGACTCCACGACTCGTACCCCATCCTGTTCTTCCAGTGCCAAACGCCACATGGCGCGGGCCAGTTGGCAGGCTTCGATGCCGTGGTACTTGCCTGGGATCAGTTTCGACAAGGGGCCGGCCAGTTGCTCGGCCAGGCGCGGTTCGACGCGGTCGCCCAGCAACAGGGAAGGCCGGCAAATGGTCAGTTGCGGCCAGCCTTGGGCCTTGAGTGCCGCCTCCATTTCACCTTTGACCCGGTTGTAGAAAATCGATGACTTGGCGTCAGCCCCCAACGCACTGATCACCACAAGGTGCCGTGCGCCCAGTTCCCGGGCACGCTTGGCAAATGCCACGACCAGGTCCAGGTCTATCGCGCGGAAGGCCGCTTCAGAGCCGGCTTTCTTGATGGTCGTGCCGAGGCAGCAAAAGGCGATGTCGATCTGGCCGCCGAGTTGGGGCAATACCTGCGCCGGTTCCCCGACCGGGTTTTCCAGGCGTGTGTGCTCGGCCAGCGGCCGGCGCGTGGGGGCCAGGACCCGGGTGATGGTCGGCTCATTGAGCAGCCGGTCCAGTAGGTGTTCCCCGGTCAGCCCGGTAGCTCCGGCAAGCAAAACATGCTGAGGCGTCAAGTACATAGTGTTTCCCCCTTGATACGGTTCAGCTTAGTTGCTCTTTGTGGCCTCGTCGTTCAAAGCAGCACTTTGCAATGCTTTACGTGCCTGCTGTTTGCGCAGCAGTTGCCAGTGGGAAAGGACCGTTCTGGGCGCCCACATCTGCGGTTCGGACGCTTCGAAATTGTCGGCCTGTTCGCGCTCGGCGACGATGGCCTTGGCGCGCTTGAAGGCTTGCTCCAGGTTGTCGGTCTGGTTCAGTGCCTGGGCGAACAGCGCATCGCCGAAGTAGGTGAAGTTGGCTTCCTCGGAGCAGCCAAAGGATACCCGGTCGGCCCGTGAAGCAGTCATGATCAGGGTGCGTTCATCCTTGAGTGCCGGGATGAAACCGCCGGAATAACAGGCCGAGATCACCACGATCTTGTCGCGTTTTTTCAGCGGCGCCAGCACTACGGCCAATTCATCGGCGGGCAGGTCGGGCAGTTCCATGCGCGGCTGATCGAGCACCAGCTCATGCTCGCTGGTGCCGTGGCTGGTCAGGTAGATGAAAATCAGGTCTTCCGGGCCACTGCGCTCGGCCAGGGTGGCGGCGGCGCGGCGCAGGCTTTCGCGGCTGGCCATGGGGCGGTCGCCGAGGTGATCGCGGTGGTTGACCAGGCGGATCTGCCCGAACGCGCCGAAACGGCTGGCGAGCATGTTGGCGACATAGTCGGACTCGCGCAGGAACACGCTTTGCTTACCATCGCCGCCCAAGGTCAGGCTGTACAGCTCAACCGCTGGGGTCGAGGCCGGGATGTTGGCCAGGGCATCCTCCAGCAGGCGGCCTTGGGCCAGCACGCCGAGTTCGAGTGCATCCGGCAGCAGCCGGCCGTCAGCGTTGCGCACCCGTTGGCCGTTGGCCCAGGTGCCACTTTGCACGGTGCCATCGGTCAGCACCAGGGTGCCGCGTCCGTGGTAGCTGTCGCTTTCGAACTGGCCGACGTAAAAACTGCCGTCGGGCAGGTTCAGGCGGCCCTCGCCGGTAAAGCGCCAATCATTGAATTGACCGAGATAGTGACTGCCGTCGGCGCCGATCAGTTCGCCCTTGCCGGTCAGTGCGCCGTCCTTGAATTGGCCGATCCAGACGTCGCCGTCGGCATTTTCGTAGCGACCGCGACCGTTGAGCTGGTTGTTCTTGAAGCCGCCGATGTAGACGTCGCCATCGGCACTGTTGAAGGTGCCCTTGCCCTGCAGTTGCCCGTCGACAAAATGCCCGGTGAACTGGTTGCCACTGGCGTCGAAGCGCTGGCCTTCACCGTTGGGCTTGCCGTTGACGAATGGGCCCTGGTATTGGCTGCCGTCGTCGAGTTCCAGGCGTCCGAAACCGGAATAGCGGTCGGCCTTGAACTCGCCCCGGTAGCTCATGCCGTTTTCCTTGAGCGTCCCTTCACCGTCCCGCCGCCCCAGCTTGAAGCCGCCGGTGTAGCTGCTGCTCGGTGTGGTCAGGCTGCCCTGGCCGTGGAACAGGCCCTGCTGGAACTGGCCACGATAGACCTCGCCATTGCTGCCATGCCATTGCCCGGTGCCGTGCCACTGGCCTTTGTCGAACTGCCCGGCGTACCAACTGCCATTGGGGTAATCGATGCGCCCCTGGCCTTGCAGAAGCCCGTCCACCAGGTCGCCGCGGTAGCGGCCGCCGTCGGGCAGGCGCGCGTCGGGAGGCAGCGGCGATTCGCCGTCGCCACAGGCTGTGAGCAGCAGGGTCAGGGTCAGTGGGACGAATAAGCGCATAACGGGTTCCAGGTCATCAGGCCACGAGTATGCCGCAGCTAGACATAGAGAAGCGATGCGAAACTGCCTGGACGGTTTCGCATTTGTGCCTTCTTACACGAAGCAGAGCGACAGCGGCTCGGCGATGTAGGCCGGTTTTTCCGAACCTTCGATTTCCAGCGTGGCGGTGGCCTTGAGCAGCCATTGGCCGGTTTTTTTCTCGGTGACTTCCACCAGGTCGACCTTGAGCCGGACCTTGGAATCGACCTTCACCGGTTGGATAAAGCGCACGCTGTCCAGCCCGTAGTTGACGACCATCTTCACGCCCTCGGGCAGGATCAGGATGTCTTCCATCAGCTTGGGCATCAGCGACAGCGACAAGAAACCGTGGGCGATGGTGCCGCCAAACGGGGTCTGCGCGGCCTTGACCGGATCGACGTGGATGAACTGAAAGTCGCCAGTGGCTTCGGCGAACAGGTTGATGCGCGCCTGATCGATGGTGAGCCATTCGGAACGTCCAAGTTCCTTGCCGACATAATCTTTGAGCGCTGCAACGGGGACGTAGGGCATTGAGACTCTCCTTGGGTTCATCTGTTTTACTTTTTCTGGAACGGGGATCGGCATCCCCGGAGAACCACTGTAGATCAACATGGCGCTTAAGGAAGGTCACCGAACATGCTTTTTACGAATGCCGACCCATAGCGCAGGCGTGTTTAAATGTGTCGCCTGATTACTCCCTGTAGGCGCTGTCCGAAGGCTGCGATCTTTTGGTCTTTCGCTCCAGGATTCAATTGGCTGGGGGAAGATCGCAGCCTCGTTGCACTCGGCAGCTCCTACGCAGCTACAGGGGTGGGGTTTATGGATGTTTGTAAGGGGAGAGAGCGGATGTTGCTACGGGGCCTGACCTGGTTGGTGCTGTTTCAATTGCTGGGCACTGCGATCAATCATTTGTTCTTGCCGGTGCTGCCGGGGCCAATCATTGGCTTGCTGCTGTTGCTGGGCTATCTGGTCATGCGCGGCGAAGTCAGCGAGCCGCTGAGTCTGGCCGCCGGCAGCCTGCTGCGTTATCTGCCATTGCTGCTGGTGCCGCCCGCAGTGGGGGTGATGGTCTATGCCCAGGCGATTGCCGCCGACTTCTGGGCCATCGTCGGCGCGTTGACGTTGTCGCTGGTACTGTCGGTGGCGTTGACGGGAGTGCTGATGCAGCGCCTGGCCCGGCGTCACGTCGCCGCCCCGGAGGACGGCCAATGATGCTCGACTGGCAGGGCGCCTGGACCTCGGTGATCCATCATCCGCTGTTCGGTATCGGCATTACCTTGGGCGCCTATCAACTGGTGCTGGCGGCGTTCGAAAAGACTCGCTGGGTGTTCTTGCAACCGGTGTTGATGTCGATGGTGCTGTTGATCGGCGTGCTGGTCGGTTGCGGCATCGACTATGCCGAATACCGCAAGAGCACCGAGATCCTCAGCATCCTGCTGGGCCCGGCCACGGTCGCCCTGGCGGTGCCGTTGTATTTGAACTTGCGACGGATCCGGCAGTTGTTCTGGCCGATTTTTACTACGCTGGTGATAGCTGGGGTGTTTGCCACGGGCTCTGCGGTGGTATTGGGCTGGGCGTTTGGCGCCGAGCACATGATTTTGATGACCATGGCGCCCAAGTCCGTGACCTCGCCGATCGCCATGCTGGTGGCCGAGCAGATCGGCGGCGTCGCGGCGATGGCGGCGGTGTTCGTGTTGATCACCGGAGTGCTCGGGGCGATCCTCGGTCCGAGCATTTTGACGAAACTGGGTGTCCATAGCCCAGAAGCCCGGGGCATGGCCCTGGGGCTGGCGGCTCACGCGGTGGGCACGTCGGTGGCGTTGCAGGAAAGCGAGGAGGCAGGCGCTTTTGCGGCGCTGGCAATGAGTCTGATGGGCGTGGCCACGGCGGTGTTGCTGCCGTTGGTGGTGTCGATGACGGTTTAAGGAACTGGTTATGAGCTTGCCGCTTTTCCCGTTGAACACCGTGCTATTCCCCGGTTGCATCCTCGACTTGCAGATTTTCGAGGCGCGTTACCTCGATATGATCGGGCGCTGCATGAAACAGGGCGAAGGTTTCGGTGTGGTGTGCATCCTCGATGGCGAGGAAGTCGGCATCGCACCTGAAGGCTACGCGCGGGTCGGTTGTGAGGCGCGCATCACCGATTTCTCCCAGCAGGACAACGGTCTGCTGGGCATTCGCGTGCAGGGTGGGCGGCGCTTTATCGTCCATGGCAGCAGTGTCCAGGCGGATCAACTGACCGTCGCCGAGGTCGAGTGGCTGGAAGAAGAGCCGGAGCAACCGCTGCAGGATGAAGACGCCGACCTGATGGCGCTGCTCAAGGCCCTGGCCGAGCACCCGATGGTCGAGGCGCTGAACATGGGCACCGAAGCGAGCGGCCAGCAATCGCTGGGCAATCAACTGGCCTACCTGTTGCCGTTCAATGAGCTGGACAAGATCGACCTGCTGCAACTCGACGACCCGCAACAGCGCCTGGATGCGATCCAGGCCTTGCTCGATGAGTTGCAGGGCGAACTCTTCGCCTGACGCGCCGATATGGGTAGATCAATGCGGACCTCTGTGGGAGCGAGCAGGCTCGCTCCCACAGGTGGGGTGCAGCGTCTTGGCGTCAATAGGCATACCGCAACATCGCATGCGGCAAGTGCCGCAGGGCGAAGAAGCTGAACGCCGCCACCAGCGCCGGCAGGATCAGCCACCAGATTTTCGGCGGCATGGCCGGCAACGGGGCCTGGCGTTGGCTCAACCACAGGACGGCGGCGCAGACACAGGCGGCGAGCATCGCCCCGGCGACGATGTCGCTCGGCCAATGCGCCCCCAGGTAGACCCGCGACAGGGCAATGGCCAGCGCCGGCAGGCAGCCCAGCAGCAGCCAAGTCAGGCGCAGGCGCGACGGTTGACCGCGGCCGGCCAAGACGGTCAGGGCCAGGAACAGCGCGAACGCCCCGGAGGCATGGCCGCTGGGCATGCTGTAGCTGGTCAACGGGTCGGTGAGGATTTCCGGGCGCACGCGGGCAAAGAAGTGTTTGCTGCCGGTATTGGCCAGCGCGGTGAGCAGCATCGTGCCACCGGCAAAGATTGCCTGGCGCCATTGGCGCGCCAGCAATAGCAACCCGGTCAGCAGGGCGCTGAAAATCAGCATGTTGCGGAACTCGCCCATGAGCGTAAACGTCACGGCGATCTCATCCAGCGTCGGGCTGCGATGCTCCTGGACCAGGGCCATCAAGCCCTGGTCGAACGCCGTCAGGTAACGAAAGCCGTTGAACAGGCCGATCAGGATCACCAGGCCAAGGCCTGCGATCAGCGCCGTGGCATGGCGATGACGACGCAAGCTGCTGTTGACGCTCAGCCCGATCATCACCGCGATGCTGCCGATGACCACGCCGGCCTGAGGCCAGAAACCTTCGGGCAGCGGCAGGCGAAACGCCGCTCCGGTGGCCCAGCCCGGCAACAGGTACGCCACGGTCCAGCCCGCCGCGGCCAGTACGCTGACGACGGCGAAGCGTGGGAATGGCATGTCGCACATCCCGGCCACCATCGGCAACATGGGCCGTAACGGGCCGATAAAACGGCCCACCAGCAGGCTGGCGATGCCGTAGCGCTGGAAATAACTTTCCGCTGCGCCCATCCATTCCGGGTGATGCCGCAGCCCCGGCAGGCGCCGGATGTTCTGGTGGAAATGCCGGCCGAGGAAGTACGACACCAGGTCCCCGAGCAGCCCGCCAAGCAGGCCCAGCAGCAACGTCTCGCCCAAGGACAACGCGCCGCTGCCGGCCAGCACGGCGATGGCAAACAACAGCACGGTACCTGGCACGATCAAGCCGGCGATGGCCAGGCACTCCACGCAGGCGACGATGAACACCGCCACCGCCAGCCATTGCGGGTTGACGGTCAGCCAGCCGGTGATGCTATCGAGCCATGGGCCCATAAATACAACTCCATTGAAAATTGATTGGCATGCAGTTTTTACTGTGTGAGCGAGCCTGCTGTGAACGAAAACTCAAGATCACTGAAGATTAAAGCTGTGGGAGATGCGGTATTTCATCAGGGCAACAAAAAGTAATCACGGCCTTCGACCTGTCCGCGCCGCAACGGGTTGCGGGTACACCACGGGGCGTAGGCGGCGTCGACAAAACGGTAGGGCAGGTGCTCGTCCCGTCCCCGGGGAATGCCCAGGCGGGTGGTCTGGATTGCATTGACCGTCGGCACGCCGACATCTTCCACCAGCAAGCGCTCGGCGTCGAAGCGTTTAGCGTCCCAGTCCGGCACCTTCAGCCCCAGGGCTTTACACAGCAGAGTCTGGCCGGCGCAGAGTTTCTGCGGTGTGCGCGGCCGGCCTTGGGCGTCGGGGTTGTTGAGCAGCATCTGCGCCAGGCTCGCCGGCCCGCAAAGGGCATCAACCCACGGGTATGCCGATTTGATCAACACTGCATTGCCGGGGCCCTGGGCGCTGAAGTTCAACGAATCGCCGCCCCGGGCGTAGTACATATAGATGTGGCCGCCGTCCAGAAACAAAGCCTTACGCTTCTCTGTGTAGCCCAGCGAGGCGTGGCTGCCTTTTTCGGTGAGGTAATACGCCTCGGTCTCGATGATCCGCGCGCTGAGCCAGAGGTTACCGACCTTGTGACGGATGACCTTGCCCAGCAGGTCTTTGGCGAGCACCTGGGCGTCGCGATCGAAAAAGGCGTAGGGCAAGGCGTTGGGCGATGGCAAATCGGTCATGGCGATAAACGAAGTGAGGCCAAAGGAGGCGCGATGATAGCAATGGAAAGCTTAATCAGCGCTGAACACGCGCTTCAACCGGCTGTTTAGGGCTGTTTTGCTCCTCCGCCGGTCACCACTGTGAGTCCATGCTGTTAGTCGAGGGTTACGACAGCTATAATCTGCCGCTTTCCTCATCGCCAAGACCACACAGACCATGACTGAGTCCGTTCTTGACTACATGACCCGCCTGGGTCGCGCCGCTCGCCAAGCGTCGCGCATCATCGGCCGGGCCAGCACCGCGCAGAAAGACCGCGCCCTGCAGGCCGCCGCCAATGCGCTGGACGCTGCGCGTGCCGAGTTGTCCGCTGCCAACGAACTGGACCTGGCCGCCGGCCGGGCCAATGGTCTGGAGCCGGCCATGCTCGAGCGCCTGGCGCTGACCCCGGCACGCATCGACGGCATGATCGTCGGTCTGCGCCAGGTCGCGGCCCTGCCGGACCCGGTCGGGGCGATCCGCGATATGAGCTACCGCCCGTCGGGCATCCAGGTCGGCAAGATGCGCGTGCCCTTGGGCGTGGTCGGGATCATCTACGAGTCGCGGCCGAACGTGACCATCGACGCCGCCAGCCTGTGCCTGAAGTCGGGTAACGCGACCATCCTGCGTGGCGGCTCCGAAGCTATTCATTCCAACCGTGCCATTGCCGCCTGCATCCAGCGCGGCCTGGCCGAGGCCGATCTGCCGGCGGCCGTGGTGCAAGTGGTGGAAACCACTGACCGCGCCGCAGTCGGCGCGCTGATCACCATGCCCGAGTTCGTCGATGTCATCGTGCCGCGTGGCGGCAAGGGCCTGATCGAACGGGTCAGCCGTGACGCCCGCGTGCCGGTGATCAAGCACCTGGACGGCATCTGCCACGTCTACGTCAGCGCCCACGCCGAATTGCCGAAGGCCCAGCGCATCGCCTTCAACGCCAAGACCTACCGCTACGGTATCTGCGGCGCGATGGAAACCCTGCTGGTGGACCAGGCCGTGGCCAAGGACTTCCTGCCGTCGATGGCTGCCCAGTTCGGCGAAAAAGGCGTCGAGCTGCGCGGTTGCGAGCGCACCCGGGCGATCATCGAGGCCGTTGCGGCCACGGAAGAAGATTGGGACACCGAATACCTGGCGCCGATCCTGTCGATCCGTGTGGTCGACGGGGTGGACGAGGCCATCGAGCACATCAACCGCCACGGCTCGCACCACACTGACGCCATTGTCAGTGAAAGCCTGGGTGAAACCCGGCGCTTCGTGGCCGAAGTGGATTCGGCGTCGGTGATGATCAACACCCCGACCTGCTTCGCCGATGGTTTCGAATACGGATTGGGTGCCGAGATCGGCATTTCTACTGATAAGCTGCACGCCCGCGGTCCGGTGGGCCTGGAAGGCCTGACCTGCGAGAAGTACATCGTGGTCGGGGACGGCCAGTTGCGCGGACAGGAGCCGGTCTGACTTGGGCGATCTCGACCCACTGGCCTCTATGACTACGACCGCAGTGACGGCGACCACCGCGCCAAAGCGCATCGGTATCCTGGGCGGCACGTTCGACCCGGTGCACATCGGCCATTTGCGCGGTGCGCTGGAAGTCGCCGACGCCCTGGCCCTCGATGAGCTACGCCTGACGCCTAGCGCCCGGCCGCCTCACCGGGATACGCCGCAGGTGTCGGCGCAGGATCGCCTGGCGATGGTCGAGTGCGCGGTGGCCGGTGTGGCACCGTTGGTGGTGGACGCCCGCGAATTGCAGCGGGACAAACCGTCCTACACTATTGATACCCTGGAGCTGATGCGCGCCGAACTGGCCGCGGATGCCCAGGTTTTTCTGCTTCTGGGCTGGGACGCATTTTGCGGCCTGCCCACTTGGCATCGCTGGGAAGAGTTGCTCCAGCATTGCCACATCCTGGTGTTGCAACGCCCGGATGCCGACAGCGAGCCGCCGGATGCCTTGCGCAACCTGCTGGCGGCCCGCTCGGTGAGCGACCCGCTGGCCTTGAAAGGGCCGAGCGGACAGATTGCATTCGTCTGGCAGACGCCGCTCGCGGTATCCGCCACCCAGATCCGTCAACTGCTGGCCAGCGGTAAGTCGGTACGTTTCCTGGTGCCCGACGCGGTCCTGGCCTACATCGATGCGCACGGGCTTTACCGTGCGTCGAACTGAAAAAGGTGTGCTTCAAGGCACGTGAATGCGTGTAGCGAAGCGCCCGAACATACGAGCAAAACGAGTTTTATATGACTGACAAAGATGTAAGCAAAGTAAAGCGCAAGGGCACATTCAAGAGCGCCCCGCTGCCGGTAGAGGCCCACACCGGCGTCGTACTGGCCGGTGAAGAGCTGGTCAAGGTCGCCGTTGCGGCCCTGGAAGACGTCAAGGCCCAGGACATCCAGGTGATCGACGTTCGTGAAAAGCAGAGCATCACGGACTACATGATCATCGCCACCGGTACCTCCAACCGCCAGATCGGCGCGATGCTGGACAAGGTCCGCGAAGCGGTCAAGGCCCAGGGCGTCAAGCCGCTGGGTGAAGAAGGCAAGGGTGACAGCGACTGGGTACTGCTGGACATGGACGACGTCATCGTGCACATGATGACTGCCTCGGCGCGCCAGTTCTACGACCTGGAGCGCCTGTGGGCCGGTGCCGAGCAGAGCCGTTCGGCCAGCGCTGCGCACCACAGCCCGGAAAACCCCCATGAGCACTTCACCAAGCTCAACAAAGACCAGCAATAAGGGACCGCTGTGCGACTGCGCCTGATCGCCGTCGGTTCTCGCATGCCCAAGTGGGTGGAAGAAGGCTGGCATGAATATGCCAAGCGTCTTCCGTCCGAGCTGGCCCTGGAACTGGTGGAAATTCCGCTCAACACCCGTGGCAAGAACGCCGACGTGGCGCGCTTCATCCGCCAGGAAGGCGAAGCCATGCTGGCCAAGGTCGGGCCGAACGAGCGCATTGTCACCCTTGAAGTCCATGGCAAGCCTTGGAGTACCGAGCAACTGGCGGTGGAGCTCGATCGCTGGCGGCTGGATTCGCGCACGGTCAATTTCATGGTCGGTGGCCCGGAAGGGTTGGCGCCGGAAGTCTGTGCCCGGGCCGATCAGCGTTGGTCATTGTCGCCGTTGACGTTGCCGCACCCGCTGGTGCGGATTCTGATCGGCGAACAGCTGTATCGTGCCTGGACAGTTCTGTCCGGGCACCCTTACCACAAGTAATCCTGCCCCATGCCCCGGCCGATCCGCATCAAGGACCACGAAAAAGACGCCCGCCTGGTGCGGGGCCGCGTCGTGTTCGGTGCCATTGCCGTGGTGACGCTGATCGGCGTGCTGATTGCGCGCTTGTATTTCCTCCAGGTGATCCAGTACGAGTACCACTCGACCCTGTCGGAAAACAACCGGGTGCATGTGCAGCCGATTCCGCCGACCCGCGGGTTGATCTTCGACCGCAATGGCGTGGTGGTGGCGGATAACCGGCCCAGTTTCAGCTTGAGCATGACCCGCGAGCGCTCCGGCGACTGGCAGCATGTACTCGACGTCATCGTCGAGGTGCTGCAACTGACGCCCGAGGACCGGGCGATCTTCGAGAAGCGCATGCGCCAGGGCCGCCGCCCGTTCGAGCCGGTGCCGATCCTGTTCGAGCTGACTGAAGAGCAGATCGCCCTGATCGCTGTGAACCAGTTCCGCCTGCCCGGCGTCGAGGTGGTGGCGCAGTTGGTGCGTCATTATCCCCTGGGGGCGCACTTTGCCCACTCGGTCGGCTACATGGGGCGGATCAACGAGAAAGAGCTCAAGACCCTCGACCCGGTCAATTACAGCGGCACGCACCACATCGGCAAGACCGGCATCGAGCGTTTCTACGAGCCCGAACTGCATGGCCAGGTGGGTTACGAGGAAGTCGAAACCAACGCTCGCGGCCGCGTACTGCGGGTGCTCAAGCGCACTGACCCGATTCCTGGCAAGGACATCGTCCTGAGCCTGGACATCAAGCTGCAAGAGGCCGCCGAAGCGGCGCTGGGCGGGCGGCGTGGTGCCGTGGTGGCACTGGACCCGAACACTGGGGAGGTGCTGGCGATGGTCAGCCAGCCGAGCTTCGACCCGAACCTGTTCGTCACTGGCATCAGCTTCAAGGCTTACGCCGAGTTGCGTGATTCCATTGACCGGCCGCTGTTCAATCGCGTGCTGCGCGGCCTCTATCCGCCGGGGTCAACCATCAAGCCGGCGGTGGCGATTGCTGGGCTGGACTCTGGCGTGGTGACCGCATCGAGCCGGGTCTATGACCCTGGTTACTACCAACTGCCGAACTACGACCACAAGTACCGCAACTGGAACCGCAGCGGCGACGGTTATGTGGACCTGGAAACGGCGATCATGCGTTCCAACGACACCTACTTCTATGACCTGGCCCACAAGCTGGGGATCGATCGGCTGTCGTCCTACCTGGGCAAGTTCGGCATCGGTCAGAAGGTCTCCCTGGACA
Organism: Pseudomonas sp. RL_105y_Pfl2_101; assembly: GCF_963970585.1. NCBI lineage: Bacteria > Pseudomonadati > Pseudomonadota > Gammaproteobacteria > Pseudomonadales > Pseudomonadaceae > Pseudomonas > Pseudomonas sp. RL_105y_Pfl2_101. The sequence goes on along the minus strand of NZ_CAXAPG010000008.1, from coordinate 83,416 downwards.
TGTTCGAAGAGTCGTCTGGATTGATGCCGTCCCGGGAGTGGAAGCGGGCGACCCGGCGCCAGGCGTGGTTCCCCGGCGAAACCCTGATTCTGGGGATCGGCCAGGGCTACATGCAGGCCACGCCCTTGCAGCTGGCCCAGGCCACGGCGCTGGTGGCGAGTAAGGGCAAGTGGTATCGCCCGCACTTGGCCAAGACCATCGAAGGCGAGAAACCGGTGGACCCGGACCCGATGCCAGACATTATCCTGCGCAACCCGTCGGACTGGCAGAAGGTCAGCAACGGTATGCAGCAAGTGATGCACGGCGCCCGGGGCACCGCTCGCAAAGCCGCTATCGGCGCGCAGTACCGCATTGCCGGCAAGAGCGGTACGGCCCAGGTCGTCGCCATCAAGCAGGGCGAGAGGTACGACCGGTCCAAGGTCCAGGAGCGCCATCGCGACCACGCCTTGTTCGTCGGTTTTGCGCCGGCCGACAACCCGAAGATCGTCGTGTCGGTGATGGTCGAGAACGGTGAGTCGGGTTCCGGTGTCGCCGCGCCAGTGGTGCGCCAGATCATGGACGCCTGGCTGCTGGATGAGCACGGCCAGCTCAAGCCTGAGTACGCAAGCCCCACCACTGCGGAGGCTACGGCCCGTGAAGAATAATTTCGACCGGATCCTCTCCAGTGAGGATGTGATGCGCCGCCGTGCCACCTTGTTACAGCGCATGCACATCGATGGTCCGTTGCTGCTGCTGCTGCTGACCCTGGCCGCGGGTAGCCTGTTCGTGCTGTATTCGGCCAGCGGCAAGAACTGGGACATGCTGGCCAAGCAGGCCACCTCGTTCGGCATCGGTCTGGTGTCAATGATCGTCATCGCCCAGCTCGAGCCGCGATTCATGGCGCGCTGGGTGCCGCTGGCCTATGTGGTGGGCGTGAGCCTGTTGGTGGTGGTGGACGTGATGGGCCACAACGCCATGGGCGCCACCCGCTGGATCAACATTCCCGGGGTGATCCGCTTCCAACCTTCGGAGTTCCTCAAGATCATCATGCCGGCGACCATTGCCTGGTACCTGTCCAAGCGCAGCCTGCCGCCGCACCTCAAGCACGTGTGCATCAGCCTGTTGCTGATCGGCATCCCGTTCATCCTGATCGTGCGCCAGCCGGACCTTGGCACTTCGCTGCTGATCCTGGCCGGCGGCGCCTTCGTGCTGTTCATGGGCGGGTTGCGCTGGCGCTGGATCCTCAGCGTCATGGCCATTGCCGTACCGGTGTCGGTGGCCATGTGGTACTTCGTGATGCACGACTACCAGAAGCAGCGAGTCCTGACCTTTCTCGACCCGGAGAGCGATCCGCTGGGCACCGGTTGGAACATCATCCAGTCCAAGGCCGCCATCGGCTCCGGCGGGGTGTTCGGCAAGGGCTGGCTTTTGGGTACCCAGTCGCACCTGGACTTTTTGCCGGAAAGCCACACCGACTTCATCATCGCCGTGCTGGGCGAGGAGTTCGGCCTGGTGGGCATCTGCGTGCTGCTGCTGATCTATTTGCTGCTGATTGGCCGTGGGCTGGTGATCACCGCCCAGGCCCAGACGTTGTTCGGTAAATTGCTGGCAGGCAGCCTGACCATGACATTTTTTGTTTATGTTTTCGTCAACATCGGTATGGTCAGTGGCCTGTTACCGGTCGTGGGGGTTCCGTTGCCATTCATTAGCTACGGAGGAACTTCGCTGGTGACACTACTGTCAGCGTTTGGGGTCTTGATGTCGATTCATACGCATCGCAAGTGGATCGCGCAGGTTTGAATAAGGTGAAGAGTTCAATGCAAGCAATGCGTGGCTGGTCGACGCGATATGCACCGTGGATCGGCCTGGTCGGCTTCTTGGGCGGTGCGTCGCAGGCCCAGGCTGGCGAATACGAAGGTTCGCCGCAGGTGGCCGAATTCGTCGGTGAGATGACCCGCGACTACGGTTTTGCCGGTGAGCAGCTGATGGGGGTGTTTCGCGAGGCCGAGCGCAAGCAGTCGATCCTTAACGCCATCTCCCGGCCCGCCGAACGGGTCAAGCAGTGGCATGAGTACCGGCCGATGTTCATCAGCCAGGCGCGTATCGCCCGGGGCGTGGACTTCTGGCGCCAGCACGAGGCGGCCCTGGCCCGTGCCGAGCAGGAATACGGCGTACCGGCCCAGTTCATTGTGGCCATCATTGGCGTCGAGACCTTCTTTGGCCGTAATACCGGGAATTTCCGGGTGATCGACGCGCTGTCGACCCTGGGTTTCGATTACCCGCCGCGCGCCGAATTCTTCCGCAAGGAGCTGCGCGAGTTCCTGCTGCTGGCCCGCGAAGAGCAGGTCGACCCGCTGACCCTCAAGGGTTCCTATGCCGGGGCCATGGGCCTGCCGCAATTCATGCCCAGCAGTTTTCGCGCTTACGCGGTGGATTTCGACGACGACGGTCACATCAATATCTGGACCAACCCGACCGATGCCATCGGCAGTGTTGCCAGCTATTTCAAGCGCCACGGCTGGGAAGCCGGGCAGCCAGTGGTCAGCCGTGCCGACGTGCGTGGCGAGCAGGTGGACGAGGGCCTGACCGAGGGCATCGAGCCGACGAAAACCGTCGGGGAGTTGCGGGCGTTGGGCTGGTCGAGTCATGATGCGCTGCGTGACGACATGCTGGTCACTGCGATACGCCTGGAAGGCGAACAAGGCCCCGAATACTGGATGGGCCTGAAGAATTTCTACGCGATTACGCGTTATAACCGCAGCGTGATGTACGCCATGGCCGTATATCAACTGTCTGAAGAGCTGATCAAAGCACGGGGCGTCAAATAATGCGGGCATTGCCTACCTATCTACCCCTGAAAGCCAAATCCCTCAAGCTCGTGGCGTTGGCCGCGCTGTCGTTGTTGGTCGTCAGTTGTTCGACCAGCCGCGCGCCGGCCCAGAAAAACTCCACCGCCGTGCGCGGCTCGCCCCCCGGCCTGGACATCAACCGGGCCCACAAGGACGGCGCGCCGTGGTGGGACGTGGACGTTTCGCGCATTCCCGACGCCACGCCGACCCTGCACACCGGCCCCTACAAGGCCAACCCTTACACGGTGCTGGGTAAGACCTATTTCCCGATGGCTGACTCCAAGAGCTACGTGGCCTCGGGCACGGCGTCCTGGTATGGCACCAAGTTCCACGGCCAGAACACCGCCAACGGCGAGGTGTATGACCTGTATGGCATGAGCGCGGCCCACAAGACCTTGCCGCTGCCCAGCTATGTGCGGGTGACCAACCTGGACAACAACAAGAGCGTGATCCTGCGGGTCAATGACCGTGGGCCGTTCTATTCCGACCGCATCATCGACTTGTCGTATGCGGCGGCGAAAAAACTCGATTACGCTGAAATAGGCACCGCCCGGGTCAAGGTCGAAGGTATTGACCCGCAGCAATGGTGGGCCCAGCGCGGCCGTCCGGCGCCTTTGGTGCTTAACGAACCGAAAGTGGCGCAAAATGCCGCGCCGTCCGTGTCGGCGTCCACCGGTACGGTCGAGCAGTGGACGCCACCGCCGCAGCAGCACGCGGCGGCCGTAGTGCCCGTTCAGCCGGATGCAAAAAAAAACGCTTCTGCAACAGCGTCTGGCCAGTATCTGCAAGTGGGCGCGTTCGCCAACCCGGACGCTGCCGAGTTGCTGAGGTCGAAGCTCAGCTCGATGGTGAGCGCCCCGGTGTTCGTCAGCTCGATCGTGCGCAACCAGCAGACACTGCATCGCGTGCGCTTGGGACCGATCGGTTCTCCGGGTGAAGTCCAGCAAGTGCAGAACAGTGTGCGCTTGGCCAATCTCGGTTCGCCGAGCCTGGTCAGCGCAGAATGATGTGATTGAGGACCCACTTGTGGTTCGAGTGGGTCAGGTTGTTGGCTCCACGCATAACAAAAGCCCGGCAAGGGATGTGAGCGAGCAACTTAAATACGCGGCGACCCGTCAGAAGGTTGCCTGTTTTAGTTTTGCCTTCGGGCAGTCCCATTAGCGATTTCGAGAGACGGATGAACATCACCACCTTTGCCAAACGCCTTTGCCTGCTAGTTCCGCTGCTTCTCTCTCCGGCCGCGTTCGCGGTCGAGATGATGCCTGCGCCTCCTCAATTGGCCGCCAAATCCTTTGTACTCATGGATGCCAGCAGCGGCGAGGTCCTGGTAGAGAACAACGGTGATCAGCGCCTGCCACCGGCCAGCCTGACCAAGCTGATGACCGCCTACATCGCCACCCTGGAAATCCGTCGTGGCCAGATCGGTGAAAACGATCTGGTGACCGTCAGCGAAAACGCCTGGCGTACCGGCGGTTCGCGGATGTTCATCAAGGTCGGTTCGCAAGTGACCGTCAGCGACCTGCTGCACGGCATCATCATCCAGTCCGGCAACGACGCCAGCGTCGCTCTGGCCGAGCACATCGCCGGCAGCGAAGATGCGTTCGCCGACATGATGAACAAAACCGTGGCCGACCTGGGCATGACCAACAGCCACTTCATGAACCCTACCGGTCTGCCGAACCCTGAGCACTATTCGTCGGCTCACGACATGGCGTTGTTGGCACGGGCGATCATCCACGAAGACCCGGCGCACTATGCCATCTACTCCCAGAAGGAATTCCTCTGGAACGGCATCAAGCAGCCTAACCGTAACCTGCTGCTGTGGCGCGACAAGACCGTTGATGGCTTGAAGACCGGCCACACCGAAGAAGCTGGCTATTGCATGGTGTCTTCGGCTGTCCGTGACGGCATGCGCCTGATCGCCGTCGTCTTCGGTACCAACAGCGAAGTGGCCCGTGCCGCCGAGACCCAGAAGCTGTTGACCTACGGTTTCCGTTTCTTCGAAACCCAAACCTTCTATCAGAAGGGCGCCGAACTGGCCCAGGCCCAGGTCTGGAAAGGCACCAGCAACCAGGTCAAAGCCGGCTTGGCCCAGGACCTGACCATGACCTTGCCTAAAGGCCAGCTCAAGAAGCTCGCTGCCAGCATGACCATGAGCCCGCAACTGACCGCTCCCATCGCCAAGGGCGACGTGATCGGTAAAGTCGAAGTCAAACTGGACGACAAAGTGGTGCACAGCGCCGACCTGATCGCTCTGGACGCGGTCGAGGAAGGTGGTATCTTCCGCCGCATGTGGGATAGCATCCGTCTATTCTTCTACGGCTTGTTCAACTGATTGAAGTGTTGACCTGCATGGCCTCGTTCCTATCCGGAACGGGGCCATGTGCGTTACCACGGCTTACGAGGCCGTTACCCCATGACAGACTCTGAAGTAAAAGCGCCAAAGATCGAATTCCCCTGCGTGGATTATCCGATCAAGGTCATCGGCGACACCGGTGTGGGTTTCAAGGACCGGATCATTGCGATCCTTGAAAAACATGCCACCGTTGACCATAAGACCCTGGCGGAGCGCCAGAGTACCAACGGCAAGTACACGACGATCCAGTTGCACATCATTGCCACTGGCCAGGAACAGCTCTACGACATCAACAGCGAGCTGCGCGCGACCGGTTTCGTGCACATGGTGTTGTGATGCCGGGCACGCTGGGCTTTCGCGAGCTGGGCACGATGGCTTACGAGCCGGTCTGGCAGGCCATGCAACGCTTCACGAATGAACGCGGCACCACCGCCGACGATGAAGTCTGGCTGGTGGAACACCCACCGGTGTTCACCCAGGGCCAGGCCGGCAAGGCCGAGCACCTGTTGCTTCCGGGGGATATCCCGGTGGTGAAGGTCGACCGGGGCGGGCAGGTGACCTACCATGGCCCTGGTCAACTGGTCGCCTACCTGTTACTGGATGTGCGCAAGCTGGGATTTGGCGTGCGCGAGTTGGTCACCCGCATGGAGACATGCCTGATCGAGTTGCTGGCCAGCTACGGTGTGACGGCGGCGGCCAAGCCGGATGCGCCGGGTGTCTACGTCGACGGTGCGAAAATCGCGTCCCTGGGTTTGCGAATCCGCCACGGCTGTTCGTTTCATGGCCTGGCGCTGAACGTGGACATGGACCTTGCGCCATTTCGACGGATTAATCCCTGTGGCTACGCGGGACTGGCGATGACCCAGTTGAGCGAGCACACAGGATCGATTGAATTTGCCGAGGTAAGTGCCCGGCTGCGCGCGCAGCTCGTCAAACACCTCGACTATGCTGAGCAGACGACCCTCACGGGCGGAATCGACTGATATGACTACTGATGCAGTGCAAACCATTATCCCGACGCAGGACGTCACCGAACGTCCGGCCCCACGTGCCAAGGTAGAGGCCGGCGTCAAGCTGCGCGGCGCCGAGAAGGTTGCACGCATCCCGGTCAAGATCATCCCGACCACCGAATTGCCGAAGAAGCCTGACTGGATCCGCGTGCGCATCCCGGTGTCTCCGGAAGTCGACCGGATCAAGGCCCTGCTGCGCAAGCACAAGCTGCACAGCGTCTGCGAAGAAGCCTCCTGCCCGAACCTGGGTGAGTGCTTCTCCGGCGGCACCGCCACGTTCATGATCATGGGAGACATCTGCACCCGGCGCTGCCCATTCTGTGACGTCGGCCACGGCCGTCCGAAGCCGCTGGACACCAACGAGCCGGAAAGCCTGGCTATCGCCATCGCCGACTTGAAGCTCAAGTACGTGGTCATCACCTCGGTGGACCGTGACGACTTGCGTGACGGCGGTGCCCAGCACTTTGCCGACTGCATCCGCGAGATCCGCAAGCTGTCGCCGAACGTCCAGTTGGAAACCCTGGTGCCCGATTACCGTGGCCGCATGGACATCGCCCTGGAAATCACCGCCGCCGAGCCACCGGATGTGTTCAACCACAACCTGGAAACCGTGCCGCGCCTGTACAAGGCTGCGCGTCCGGGTTCGGACTATCAGTGGTCGCTGACCTTGCTGCAGCGCTTCAAGCAGATGATGCCGCACATTCCGACCAAGTCTGGCTTGATGCTGGGCTTGGGTGAGACTGATGAGGAAGTTATCGAAGTCATGAAGCGCATGCGTGAGCATGACATTGACATGCTGACCTTGGGCCAGTACCTGCAGCCTTCCCGTAGCCACTTGCCGGTGCAGCGTTTTGTGCATCCGGATACCTTTGCCTGGTTTGCTGAGGAGGGGTACAAGATGGGCTTCAAGAACGTGGCTTCGGGGCCTTTGGTGCGGTCTTCGTATCATGCGGATGAGCAGGCTAAGTTGGTCAAGGCTGAGCTTCTGGGTTCCTGAGTTTTTGGGTGGGGTGTGTATCCGTTTTTTGTGTAATGGCGGCTTATGGTTCCGCCCTTACGGCGGGTCACTTTTGAAAAGCGCAAAAGTAACCAAAACGCTCTTGCCCCACCACTCGGTGCCTCGCCCACGAACCAATGCCTGCGTTCAGCCATCGTGGTTAACGGGGCGCCCCAGATCAAGATCAAAAGCCAAAGCGAGGCGGCCTTAGAGCCGACCTGGTTATTGGTGGGACCGCGTTTCTCCTGTGGGAGCGGGCTTGCTCGCGAAAGCGGTGTGTCAGTTTGCGGTGATGTTGGATGTGCCTGCCTCATCGCGAGCAGGCTCGCTCCCACAGGGGGCTGCGGCGTATATGTATTTTGTGGCTACCGAACATCTATGTGGGAGCGGGCTTGCTCGCGAAAGCGATGTGTCAGTTTGCGGTGATGTTGGATGTGCCGACCTCATCGCGAGCAAGCTTGCTCCCACAGGGTTCTGCGGCGTATATGCATTTTGTGGCTGCCGAGCATCTATGTGGGAGCGAGCCTGCTCGCGAAGACGATGTCACAGTCGATGAAGATGTTGGATCTGCCGACCTCATCGCGAGCAAGCTCGCTCCCACAAAGGGGATCTGCGGTGTACATGAATTGTGTGGCTGCTGAAGATCCAATGTGGGAGCGAGCTTGCTCGCGATAGCGGTGGCGCAGCCACATAGATACTGAACATGCCCCGCTCTTGCTTTGCTTTGCTTTGGATCTTGATCTTGATCTGGGCGCCCCGTTAAACCACGCTGGCCGAACGCAGGCATTGCGCAGTGGGCATCCCGGCATGGATGCCGGGATAGCCGCGCTGGGCCATGGATGGCCCTTCGCGGCGGGCCCACGGAGCAATGCCTTCGTTCGGGCATGCCGAGCCTAGGCGAGGCACCGAGTGGTGGGGCAGAGCGTTTTTGGTTACTTTTGGCGCTCTTCCAAAAGTGACCCGCTGTAAGAGCGGAACCATAAGCCGCCGTTACACAAAAAACGGATATACACACTAAGCAACAACCCGGGAATCCCATGGCCCTAACCCCACACCACCCCGTCCCAGCCCTCCCTCAAGAAGGCCTGATCGCCGTGATCGCCCCCGCCGGCCCCGCCCCCCTGGACACGGGAAAAGCCATCCAATGGATGCGTGCAAGGGGTCATGAGCTGCGAATATTTCCGGGCGTCTATGAAAAGAACGACTACCTGGCCGGCAGCGACGAAGTACGTCTCAACGACCTGCACACCGCCTTCGCCGACCCAGAAGTCAAAGCCATCATCTGCCTACGCGGCGGCTACGGCACGCCCCGTCTACTCGATCGTATCGATTTCGAGCTCTTAAAGCTCAACCCCAAACCATTCGTAGGCTACAGCGACATCACCGCCCTGCACCTGGCCATCAGCCGTTACGCCGGCTTCGTGACCTTTCACGGCCCGCTGCTCAACGCCGATCTGCTGGGCGACAAGGAACCCCCTACCGTCACCTCGTTTTTCAGCCTGCTGCGTGGTCAGTTGAAGGCCGGTAGCGCGCTGAACCATCCCGCCGCCTACCCGTTGACCACCGTCGAGCCGGGCATCGCCCACGGACGTCTGCTGGGCGGCAACTTGTCGATGATTGCCGCGACCATGGGCACGCCTTATCAAATCGACGCCGAAGGGGTGATCCTGTTCATCGAAGACGTCAACGAACCGCTGTATCGCATCGATCGTCTGCTGACTCAACTGCGATTGGCCGGCACATTGCACCAGCTACGCGGCGTATTGGTTGGGGATGTGGCGGGGGTCGACATCGAGGCATTGAACCGATTGCTCAAGCAGACCTTCGAGCCATTGCGCATCCCGGTGCTGTCCGGCTGGCGCAGCGGGCACTGCGATCCGAACCTGACCTTGCCCATGGGGGCGTTGGTGAGGTTGGATGCGGGGGAGAAGAGGTTGGTGCTGGAGCAGGATGTGGTGGTCAGTCGCTAGTCGTGTAGCGTCTGTAACTCAGCCATCGCGAGCAAGCTCGCTCCCACAGGTTGACCGAGAACACCTGTGGGAGCGAGATTGCTCGCGAAAGCGGTAGTCGCCATACGCCAATTCAGCGGCTACGCAACGCCTCCAGCAACTGCTGCGTCGGATACCCATCCGCCGGCCAGCCGAACGACTGCTGGGCGCTGCGGATGGCCTTGCGGGTGTTGGCGCCGATGATGCCGTCGGGGTTGCCCGCGTCGTAGTTATGCTTGCCCAGCAGGGTTTGCAGCTCGATGCGTTCGCTGCGGCTCAGGGGCAGGTCCTCCTTGGGCCACTGGCCATAGACCAGCCCGCCGTTGGTAAAGCGCTTTGACAACAACCCGACCGCCAAGGCATAGGACGACGAGTTGTTGTACTTGAGGATGGCGCGGAAGTTATCGAAGATCAGGAACGCCGGGCCGCGATGGCCGGCCGGCAGGAGCAGGGACGCCGACAGCTCTCTGTCATCGGGGGCTATCGGCAAGCCGCCATATTCTGAAACGCCCAGCCGCATCCATTCGGAGACGGGCTTGCGGATCGTGCCATCGGCCAGTGTGTAGTCGAAGCCCTCTGCGAGATCGACCTCGAACCCCCACGGCTGGCCGCGTTGCCAGCCGGAGCTTTGCAGGTAGTGGGCGGTCGACGCCAGGGCGTCGGTGGCGCTGCCCCAGATGTCGCGGCGACCGTCGCCGTCGAAATCCACCGCATGGGTGTTGTACGTGGTGGGAATGAACTGGGTCTGGCCCATGGCACCGGCCCAGGAGCCGAGCATTTTTTCCGGTGTGATATCGCCCTGTTGCAGGATTTGCAGCGCGGCGATCAGTTGCGCATGGGCAAAACCCGGGCGCCGTCCTTCATAGGCGAGGGTCGCCAGGGAGTTGATCACCGACTTGCTGCCTTGGAACTGGCCGAAGTTGCTCTCCATGCCCCACACCGCCACCAGCGCCTGGCGATCGACGCCATACCGCTGCTCGATGCTTTGCAGGATCTGGGCGTTCTGCCGCATCAGGCTCTTGCCTTTGTTGACCCGCAGTGGCGACAGCGCGCCATCGAGGTATTCCCACACGGGGCGGGTGAACTCCGGCTGGCTGCGATCGGCCTTGATTACGCTCATGTCCGGGCTGACGCCGACAAACGCACGGTCGAACAGGTCGCCACGGATCCCGGCGACCAGTGCCTCCTTGCGAAACCCGGCCTGCCATTCAGCAAAGGTTTGGGTGGGCGCAATGGCCAGGTCTTCACCGGTCGGCACCAGAGGCGGCACGATGGCCGGAGCGGTCACGGCGGGGGTTGTTTGGGGCGGTTGGGCGTCGGCGGCAGTAGGCTTTTCGGCGCAGGCGACAAGCAGGACAACGCTTGTGGCAACAATCATTTGGCGCAGTGGCCAACGATGGGAAAGACAGGAGGGCATGCACGGGTCCAGAAATACAAGTCAGGTGCTGACCTTAACATGCGAAAGGGGCATAGGGCTTGTCCGGTGTTTCAAGCGGCCAGAAAGCAAGAAGCCTCCCAGTTGTCAGACTGGAAGGCTTCGCGGCGGTAGCTGCCTTTGCCCTTGGCGGGTCGCTCCTGGCGGCTGCGGAACAGGGGCTGGGCGACGATGGACTTGGCCTTGTTGGGGCCATGCTTGGATGGCTTTTTGCTCATGGTGGGTACTCTCGTGGGGTTGGGTTTTGCGGGGCAAATCATGGGACAGAGTTGGGGCGTTGTCCATAGGGTAAATGGAGGCGATATTTGTAGGATCAAGAGTGGAAAAAGTCGCAGCCTTCGGCAGCTCCTACAATGGAAATGCATACTTCTGTAGGAGCTGCCGAAGGCTGCGATCTTTTATTCAGCTGGCAGAGTCAACCGCTGGCCGGCCATCAACAGCGACAAGCGACTGAGGCTCATCCACGGTGAGCCGGCGGCCTGGCCCTTGATCTGCGCATCAATGCGTTGGGCCTCGAGCAGCAATTGTGCCCAGCGCGACGCGGAATAGCGTTGCAGGGCCTTGCTCATCAGCGGTTTGCGCTTGTCCCAGACAGGCGGGCGGGCCTGACTGAAGGCCTTGTCCAGCGGTACGCCCTGGCTGTATTGCAGGGAAAGGTTGGCCAGCAGGCGCAATTCCCGGGCCAGGGCCCAGAGGATCACCGGCGGTTCGACGCCTTCGCCCCGCAGGCCTTCGAGCATGCGCAGGGCATGGGCGGCCTCACCGTTGAGGATCGCATCGGTCAGCCCGAAGACATCGAAACGCGCACTGTCGGCCACGGCAGCCTGTACCGTTTCCACGGTGATCTGCCCGCCCTCGGCCATCAGCTTGAGCTTTTCGATCTCTTGGGCGGCGGCCAGCAGGTTGCCTTCGACCCGGGCGGCAATCAGCTCCACTGCGTCCTGGCTGGCCGAGAGGCCGGCCTGGGACAGGCGTTGGCGGATCCAACTGGGCAACTGGCTGACATCCACCGGCCAGATCTGCACGAACTGGGTCTGCGGGCCTTCGACCAGGGCCTTGCCCCATTTGGTCTTCTGCGCGCTGCCGTCGAGTTTCGGCAAGCTGATGAGCAGCACGGTGTCCTCGGCGGGCCGTGAGCAATATTCGATCAACGCAGCGGCGCCCTTGTCTCCGGGTTTGCCAGATGGCAAACGCAGCTCCAGCAGGCGCTTTTCCGCGAACAACGACATGCTCGCCCCGGCCTGCAGCAGCGTGCCCCAGTCAAAACTGGCGTCGGCAGCGAATACCTGGCGTTCGTCGAAGCCTTGCTGGCGTGCAGCGGCGCGGATGGCGTCGGCAGCTTCCTGGCACAGCAGTGGGTCATCGCCACTGATGATATAGACCGGCGCGAGGGCGCCTTGCAGGTGTTTGCCGAGTTGGGCGGGGGCCAGTTTCATAACACGCGGTTCATAAGAGAAGGCGAGCGGGGCGCCGGAGCGCCCCGCAAGGCTTATTCAGCCGGGATCTGCATCGGTGACTGTTGCGGCGTTTGCGCTTCAGCCTCGCGTGCCGCTTCCAGCGCTTCGGCTTCGGCTTTGGCCTTGGCGTCGGCTGTCTGTTGCAGTTGCTCCAGTTGGGTCGGGCTCAGCTGTTGCAGGCGCAGCATCATGCGCTGTACGAGGTCGCGCCGCATTTCGCCGCTCACTTCGCTCGACTCCTGGTCGGAACCGGTGATGTTGTTGCCATCGTGCAGGTAGACCTTCTGCACCTGCAGCTTGTCGTCCAGCAGTACTAGGTCGTTCTGGCCGCGGACTTCATAGTTCAGCACGTTGCTCAGTTCGTACTCGGCCGAACGACCGGCGCCGGCATAGCTCAGGCTGCGCTGGCTTTGCTGTTCGCGGGTCAGTACCAGCTTGTACGGGGCCCCGGTGTAGACTTTCACGCCGCTGTTTTCCAGGGTGTCGCGCAGCATCTTGACGGTGTCGCCATAGGCGTCCCGTGCGCTGAGGTCCAGTTCCGTGATGGCCAGCTCGGTGGTACCGGTGCCGCGCAGTTGGAAGCCGCAGGCGCTCAACAGGACCGCCAGGCCCACTACCAGCAGATTACGTTTGATCATCTTGTTGCTCCCCTTGAACCCTATAGGGGTCGACCATGCGACCCCGCAGGTTGTATTCGGCGCCAGGCTCAAGCCTTGCACCCGATCCAATTAGCTTGCGACGATGTTGACCAGCTTGCCGGGCACGACGATCACTTTGCGAATCGTCAGGCCATCGACGAAGCGCAGCACGTTTTCATTCGCTCGCGCAGCGGCTTCGATTTCTTCGCGAGTGGCGGCGGCCGGCATTTCGATCTGGCCGCGCAGCTTGCCGTTGACCTGGATGACCAGGGTCAGGCTGTCCTGCACCAACGCGGTTTCGTCCACCACCGGCCAGCGTGCGTCAATCACCGGGTCGGCGTGACCCAGTTGATTCCACAGCGCGTGGCTGATGTGTGGGGTGATCGGCGCCAGCAGCAACGTCACGGCCTCCAGGCCTTCGTGAACCAGTGCGCGATCCTGCTCGGTGCCTTGCGCGGCTTTTTCCAGCACGTTCATCAGCGTCATCACCTGGGCGATGGCGGTGTTGAATTTGTGGTTCTGGCCGACGTCATGGCTGGCTTGCTTGATGGCCAGGTGGATCGAGCGGCGAATGGCTTTCTGCTCGTCGTTCAGGCTGGCGACGTCCAGTTTGCCCGGCAGACCCAGGGTGACGTGGGCTTGAGCCAGGCGCCAGACGCGCTTGAGGAAACGGTGCGAGCCCTCGACGCCTGAATCGGACCACTCTGCGCTCATGTCAGGTGGTGAGGCGAACATCATGAACAGGCGGCAGGTGTCTGCGCCGAACTGGTCGATCATCGACTGTGGGTCGACGCCGTTGTTCTTCGACTTGGCCATTTTCTCGGTGCCGCCAATTTCCACCGGCAGGCCGTCGGCGATCAGCTTGGCGCTGATGACCTTGGCTTTGCTGTCGCGTTCGAGTTCGACATCGCTCGGGTTGAACCAGGTGTAGGCACCGTTGGCTTCACGACGATAGTAGGTCTCGGCGATCACCATGCCTTGGGTCAGCAGGTTCTTGAACGGCTCGTTGGAGCTCACCAGGCCTTCGTCACGCATCAGCTTGTGGAAGAAGCGTGCGTAGAGCAGGTGGAGAATGGCGTGTTCGATACCGCCGATGTACTGGTCCACCGGCAACCAGTGGTCAGCCGCGGATTTTTCCACCAGGCCGCCTTGATAGTGCGGCGAGGCGTAGCGCGCGTAGTACCAGGAGGACTCGACGAAGGTGTCCATGGTGTCGGTTTCACGCTTGGCCGGTGCGCCGCATTTCGGGCAACTGCACTCATAGAACTCGGGCATGCGCGCCAGGGGTGAACCGGCGCCGTCAGGTACGACGTCTTCCGGCAGGACCACGGGCAGTTGATCTTCCGGCACCGGAACGTCACCGCAGGTGTCGCAATGCACGATCGGGATCGGGCAGCCCCAGTAACGCTGGCGGCTGATGCCCCAGTCCCGCAGGCGGAACTGGGTGCGCGAGGTGCCGAGGTTTTTCTTGATCAGGGCAACTTCGATGGCATCGAACGCGCCGGGGAAATCCAGGTCGTTGAACGCTCCGGAGTTGATCAGCTCGCCATGTTCGCCATAGGCGTCTTGCCAAGGTTCCGGGGTCTGGTCGCCGGCGCTGGTACGCACCACGGCTTTGACCGGCAGGTTGTACTTGTGGGCGAATTCGAAATCGCGCTCGTCGTGGGCGGGGACTGCCATTACCGCGCCGTCGCCGTAGTGCATCAGTACGTAGTTGGCGACCCAGACCGGCAGTTTCTCACCGGTGAGCGGGTGCTCGACGAACAGCGAGGTTGGCAGGCCTTTTTTCTCTTGGGTGGCGACGTCGGCTTCGGCGACGCTGCCGCCCTTGCATTCGGCGATGAACGCCTGCAGCTCAGGGTTGTTCTGTGCCGCCAGGGTGGCCAGCGGATGCTCGGCGGCCACGGCCACATAGGTGGCGCCCATCAGCGTGTCCGGGCGGGTGGTGAAGACTTTCAGGGTGCCGGCTTCGCCAATGGAGGCGACGTCGTACGGGAACTGTACTTCCATGCCCCGGGACTTGCCGATCCAGTTGCGCTGCATGGTCTTGACCTGCTCGGGCCAGCCGGTCAGCTCGTCGAGACTCTCCAGGAGTTCATCCGCGTAGGCGGTGATCTTGAAGTAGTACATCGGGATTTCGCGCTTTTCGATCAGCGCGCCGGAGCGCCAGCCGCGACCGTCGATCACTTGCTCGTTGGCCAGTACGGTCTGGTCCACCGGGTCCCAGTTCACGGTACCGTTCTTGCGGTAGATCACGCCTTTTTCGAACAGGCGGGTGAACAGCCATTGTTCCCAGCGGTAGTAGTCGGGTTTGCAGGTGGTGACCTCGCGGGACCAATCCACCGCCAGGCCCAGGCTGCGCAGCTGGGTTTTCATGTAGGCGATGTTTTCGTAGGTCCACTTGGCGGGGGCTACGTTGTTCTTCATCGCGGCGTTTTCCGCCGGCATGCCGAAGGCGTCCCAACCCATGGGTTGCAGGACGTTCTTGCCTTGCATGCGCTGGTAGCGGGAGATCACGTCGCCGATGGTGTAGTTGCGCACGTGCCCCATGTGTAGCTTGCCGCTGGGGTAAGGGAACATCGACAGGCAGTAGTACGTCTCCTTGCCTGGCTGTTCACTGACTTCAAAGGACTTTTGCTCGTCCCAGAACGACTGGGCGGCGGCTTCGATTTCAAGGGGCTGGTAGTGTTCGTGCATGGCTACTTTTGTACTGAATGGGGTGGCCCAATCCTCTTCGTTGCCATGCTGGACGCAGACGACGCCACATGCGGCGTTTTCGATGCCCAGCCAAGCTGGAAGTGGAGTTACAGGAAGCGCCGTAGCATACATGACCGCGCTCTACCGAGGGAAACCCTGATTGCTGCCGAACCACCGCTGAGCCATTGCCGATCAGCGGCAATGACCCGTGTTCAGGGCCGTTGGTCGCGGCGCCCTGCCGGTTTGCCCAGCGAAGCTACGCTTCTCAATGGGGAGTGAGTCTTATCTTCAATGAGGTGAGGGATGGTTGAATCACAACGAAAAGTCGCTACACCTGAGTTGTACGAAAAACTGATCGATCGTCTTGGGGTGGCCCTGGACGCTGCAAGAACCGCCGGTCGCTTGCGTGATGAGCGCCCGGTAGAGCTGGAACTGCGAGGCTTGAGCCCCGCAGAGTTCGAACTGGTCAAGGCCTACCTCGAACAGGCCGGACATCAACCCCCCACCACAGGGGCCCAGGCACTCAAGCGTCTAGACGCGCCCCGTTCGGCCAAGGTTGTGTGGCTCAAGGACCGGACGCCTGATAAGGATGCTGTAAAGGTCCGGTCGCTGCAGTTTAAGTAAAGCCGGATTCACGTTTGTCGCTTTTTTTGGTTCAAGGCTTTTTCGAATCTGTTGTCGCTTTGCGTCAACCCACTTAGGCTTCGGGCATCTATGGAGATGCCCGATGCCGTTTCGCTATTTCATCAAACAACTTTTATTGCCGCCCGGCATTCTTTTGCTGCTATTGGCGCTCGCCTGGTGGTGGCGCCATTCACGGCCGCGCCTGGCCCGGCTGTGTTTCGCCGTGGGCCTGGGCGGTTTCTGGTTGATGAGCCTGCCGGTGGTGGTGCAGTGGAGCGCCAACGCATTGGAGCGTGAGCCGCCGCTGCTGCGCAGTGAATGGGCGACCCTGGCCCAGCGTGCCGACGCCATCGTGGTACTGGGTTCCGGTCGCGAGCGCGGTGACCTGGCCTGGGGGGGCGACCAACCCACCGGTGTCGGCCTTGAGCGCCAGCGTTATGCGGCGCGATTGGCCAAGGCTTCGGGCTTGCCCGTGTTGACCACTGGGGGCTTGCACTACGGCACCCCGCCCAGCGAGGCCAAGTTGATGGCCGACTCGATGCTGGATGATTTCGGCGTCAACGTGCGCTGGCAGGAAGGACGTAGCCGCACCACCTGGGAAAACGCCCAGATGAGCGCCGAGATCCTGTTGCCGGAAGGCATCAAGCGGGTCGTGGTGGTCACTCAGGCCTGGCACATGCCGCGGTCGGTCTGGAGTTTTGAACGCGCGGGGTTTGAAGTGGTGCCGGCGCCGGTG
Source organism: Pseudomonas sp. RL_105y_Pfl2_101 (assembly GCF_963970585.1). Taxonomy (NCBI): domain Bacteria; kingdom Pseudomonadati; phylum Pseudomonadota; class Gammaproteobacteria; order Pseudomonadales; family Pseudomonadaceae; genus Pseudomonas; species Pseudomonas sp. RL_105y_Pfl2_101. The sequence goes on along the minus strand of NZ_CAXAPG010000008.1, from coordinate 66,650 downwards.
GGTTTCCTGGGACAGGACAATGCCCGGCCACTGGGCGGTTGGATGCCGGAGTTCAAGTCGATCTGGCAATCCGGGCAGTTGATGAATGAAACGGTGGGGCTGGTGGGGTATCGGTTGTTTTACCGCTGAGCGGTGTTGCGGCAAGTGGAATTATCCCGCTGGAACGCACCTGTGGAGCTGCGTAGGAGCTGCCGAGTGCAACGAGGCTGCGATCTTCCCCCAGCCAATTGAATCCTGGAGCGAAAGATCAAAAGATCGCAGCCTTCGGCAGCTCCTACAGAGTCCAGCAGGAGCAAGGATTATCGAAAACCTTAAACCGTCCTGGCCATCCGGCTCGCCATCAACGCCCAGCCCAGCAGCAATACGCACAAGATGATCAGCGGCCACGAGCGCCATTGCAGGTACGGCGTCAGGCCGTGCATCGGCACCACTTCGCCGTACAGGATGCCGCGCTCGAATTGTGGGATCTGCGCGGTGATCTGGCCAAAGGGGTTGATCAGGCCGGTCACGCCGTTGTTGGTGGCACGGATCATCCAGCGGCCGGCTTCCAGGGCGCGCATCTGCGCCATTTGCAGGTGCTGCAACGGGCCGATCGAGGTGCCGAACCAGGTGTCGTTGCTGATGGTCAGCAACAGGTCGCTGCGCGCCGAGAGGCCGGCGGCAAATTCCGGGTAGACCACTTCATAGCAGATGAACGGCGCGATCTGGTAACCCTTGGCTTGCAGCAGTGGCTGGTCGGCCGGGCCCCGGGCGAAGTCCGACATGGGCAGGTCGAAGAAGGCGATCAGGCCGCGCAGGATGTCCTGTAGTGGTACGTATTCGCCAAATGGCACGAGTTTTTGCTTCAGGTAGGTACCGTCCCCTTCGCCGGTCACGGTGATGCCGTTGTAATAGCGCTTCTCGTGGCGTACCAGTTGGCGAATCGGCACACCGGTAATCAACGCCGACTGTCGCTCGGCGGCGAAGTTGCCCATCGTGTCCAGGTAGCCTTGGGCAGACTCCTTGAGTACCGGCACCGCGGTTTCCGGCCAGATCAGCAGGTCGACGCGCTTGGAGGCGAAGCTCATGTCGCGGTACAGCGCCAACTGCGCGTTGAGCTGCTCGGGGTCCCACTTCATGTTTTGTTCGATGTTGCCCTGGATCGCCGCGACGCTCAGCGGGTCGCCCGAAGGACTGGTCCAGGCGTGACCCTTGAATGCCATGCCAGCCACCCATGGGCCGATCAGCAGCAGCACGCCCGCGGCGATAAAACCTTTACGTGCGGTGCGGATCAACCGGGGCGCGTTGTACAGCAGCGCGGCGGTCAGGGCCAGGGTGAAGGAGATCAGCCACATTCCGCCCAGCGGCGCGAGGCCGGCCAGCGGGCCGTCGAGTTGGCTGTAGCCGGAATACAGCCAGGGGAAGCCGGTGAGGAACCAGCCGCGGAAGGCTTCCTGGCCCAACCACAACGCGGCGAACGCCAGGGCATCGGCCAGTGGGGCCTCGTTACGGCGCAGCCAGCGCGCCCACAGCCAGGCGGGCAGGGCGAAGAACCAGGCGATGGCGGCGATGAACAGCAGCATCAACAACCCGGCGAGCAGCACCGAGGCGCCGCCGAAGTTATGGATACTGACGTAGATCCAACTGGTGCCGGCACCAAACAGGCCAAAACCGAAACACCAGCCACGGCCCAAGGCCTGGCGCGGCGAGAGTTCGCGCAACCCGGCGTAGAACAAACCGACCGCCAGCAATGCCAGCGGCCAGAGGTCGAACGGCGCCAAGGCCAGGGTGGTGATCGCACCGGCCGCCATGGCCAGCAGGTTACCGGGCCAGCCGGGGCGGGTTATCCAGCGCATTTTTGTCCTTAGCGGGTCTCGCAGGGGTTATCGGCCAATGGGCGACAGGCGCAGCAAGTGAATCCGACGGCTGTCGGCATTCAGGATGCGGAAGCGCCAGGAGCCGATTTCCGTGGTTTCGTTGCGCTTGGGCAGGTGCCCGAAAGCACTCATCACCAGGCCGCCGACGGTGTCGAATTCATCGTCGGAGAATTGGCTGTCGAAGAATTCGTTGAAGTTCTCGATCGGCGTCAGGGCCTTGATCAGGAAGTCGCCGCTGGGCAGGGGCTTGATGTAGCTGTCTTCCTCGACGTCGTGCTCGTCCTCGATGTCGCCGACAATCTGCTCGAGCACGTCTTCGATGGTGACCAGGCCGGCCACGCCGCCGTATTCGTCGATGACGATGGCCATGTGGTTGTGGTTGGCGCGAAATTCACGCAACAGCACGTTCAGTCGCTTGGACTCGGGCACGAAGGTGGCCGGGCGCAACAGGTCCTTGATGTTGAAGCGGTCGCCGTTTTCCTGAAGGATCAACGGCAGCAGGTCCTTGGCCAGTAGCACGCCCATGACGTCGTCATGGCTCTCGCCGACGACCGGGTAGCGCGAGTGAGCGGAGTCGACCACGGCGGGCAAAAATTCGCGAGGGGTCTGGGTCGCCTTGATGCTGACCATCTGCGAGCGCGGGACCATGATGTCCCGGACTTGCAGGTCAGCGACCTGGATGGCGCCTTCGACGATGGCCAGCGCTTCGCTGTCCAGCAGTTTGTTCTGGTGTGCGTCGCGCAGCAGCTCCAGCAGCTCCTGGCGGTTCTTCGGCTCATGGGCAAAAGCCTGGGTGAGCTTGCCCAGCCATGACTTCTGCCCGTTGCTCGATCGATCTTCGCTCATAGCGATTACTCTGAATCCTTTGTCGTTACAGGTTGATGTATCAGTGTTCGTCGCCGGCGTAGGGGTCGGGATGACCCAGCTCTGCAAGCAACGTTCGTTCCAGAGCTTCCATTTCTTCGGCTTCGTCATCTTCTATATGGTCGTAACCCAGTAGATGCAAGCAGCCGTGAATCACCAGATGGGCCCAGTGGGCCTCAGGGGGTTTGTCTTGTTCCGCCGCTTCACGCTCCACCACCGGGACACAAATCACCAGGTCGCCCAGTAGCGGGATATCAAGCAGTTCGTCGGGCACATCGGCGGGGAACGACAGCACGTTGGTGGCGTAGTCTTTCTGCCGCCAGGTGTGGTTCAGTTCACGGCCCTCGGGCTCGTCCACCAGGCGGATCGTCAGTTCCGAGTCGGCGCTGCGCTGGCGCAGGGCCAGTTCGCACCATTGGCGGAACTGGGCTTCGCTGGGGGCGGCGTGTTCGCAGGCCACTTGCAGGTCGAGTTCAAGCATTGTGGCGATTGCCTTTGCTTTCGACCGAATCTTCATCGGCGCGATTCTCGAAACGCTCGTAGGCTTCGACAATGCGTTGCACCAACGGATGGCGCACGACGTCCTTGGGCATGAAGTGCGTGAAGCTGATGCCCGGCACGTCCTTGAGGACCTGGATCACATGGTTCAGCCCGGACTTGGTGCCACGGGGCAGGTCGACCTGGGTGATGTCCCCGGTGATGACGGCGGTGGAGCCGAAGCCGATGCGGGTCAGGAACATTTTCATCTGTTCGACCGTGGTGTTCTGGCTTTCGTCGAGGATGATGAAGCTGTTGTTCAGCGTACGACCACGCATGTAGGCCAGCGGCGCGACCTCGATGACTTGGCGCTCGATCAGCTTGGCGACGTATTCGAAGCCGAGCATTTCATACAGCGCGTCATAGAGCGGGCGCAGGTACGGATCGATCTTCTGGGCCAGGTCGCCGGGCAGGAAGCCGAGTTTTTCACCCGCTTCGACCGCCGGGCGTACCAGCAGGATGCGCCGCACCTGTTCACGTTCCAGTGCATCGACGGCGCAGGCCACGGCCAGGTAGGTCTTGCCGGTACCGGCTGGGCCGATGCCGAAGTTGATGTCGTTGCCCAGGATTTCCTTCACGTAGCGCTGCTGATTCAAGCCGCGAGGGCGAATCATACCTTTTTTCGTGCGCAGGGCCACGGCAGGTTCCGACGGGGCGGGGTTGTCGAGTTCCTCGACAGCCGACTCCTGCAGGAACAGGTGGACCGTATCCGGCGACAACTCGCTCCCCTTGGTTTCCCGGTAGAGACGGCGTAGCAGGTTTTCCGCGGAGGTGGTGTGCTTGGGTTCGCCGATCAGTTCGAACTGGTTTCCGCGGTTGCGGATCTCGATGGCCAGGCGCTGTTCGATCAAGCGCAGGTGCTCGTCGAATTGCCCGCACAGATTGGCGAAGCGGCGAGCCTCAAAGGGCTCGAGAATAAAGCGATGTGGTTCGATGGGTGCGTTCAAGGTCGTTTTTAGCCGCCCGGGGGCAATTAAGGTGAAATCAAGGATAACGCCAGTAGGCTGGGTGCGAAAGCTCTTAATAAACCGAGCGATCTTGTGGGAGCAAGGCTTGCCCGCGATGAGTGCAACTCGGTCCCTCAGGAATTGAGGCGCCTGTATCGCGGGCAAGCCTTGCTCCCACAAGTTCTGCTTTCACAGGGAATTGGGGAGTTACTGGATCAGCGAACCGCGCAGGGAGTGCGGTTGCGCGGCGTCGATGTGCACGTCGGCGAACTGGCCGATCAGGGCCGGGGTGTCGCAGCGGAAGTTGACGATGCGGTTGTTTTCGGTCCGTCCTTGCAACTCGCCCGGGTCCTTTTTCGAGTAATCGGTCACCAGAATCCGCTGGACGGAGCCGACCATTTGTCGGCTGATCTCGAAACCTTGCTGATTGAGGCGATGCTGCAAGGCGTTGAGCCGTTCCTTTTTCAGTTCTTCCGGGGTTTCGTCGGCCAGGTCGGCCGCCGGGGTGCCAGGGCGCTGGCTGTAGACGAAGGAATAGGAGAAGTCGAAGCCCACGTCTTCGATCAGTTTCATGGTCTGCTGGAAGTCTTTCTCGGTTTCGCCAGGGAAGCCGACGATAAAGTCCGAGCTGATGCAGATTCCCGGTACTGCCGCACGCAACTTGCGCAGCTTGGATTTGTACTCAAGGGCCGTGTGGTTGCGTTTCATGGCCGCAAGGATCCGGTCGGAACCCGATTGCACTGGCAGGTGCAGGTGCTTGACCAGTTCGGGGACGTCGGCGTGGGCCTGGATCAGGCTGTCGGAGAACTCCAGCGGATGGGACGTGGTGTAGCGGATGCGGTCGATGCCATCCACTGCCGCCACGACGCGGATCAGTTCGGCGAGGTCCGCCAGGCGCCCGTCATGGGTCAGACCACGATAGCCGTTGACGTTCTGCCCCAGCAGGGTCACTTCACGCACGCCGTGTTCCGCCAGGTGGATGATCTCGGCGATCACGTCGTCGAACGGCCGGCTGACTTCTTCGCCGCGGGTGTAGGGCACCACGCAGAACGTGCAGTACTTGCTGCAACCTTCCATCACCGACACGTAGGCACTTGGGCCGTCGATGCGCGGTTCGGGCAGGTGGTCGAATTTTTCGATTTCCGGGAACGAGACGTCCACTTGCGGCAGCTTGGTGCTGCGGGCGGCGTCGATCATCTCCGGCAGGCGGTGCAAGGTCTGCGGGCCAAAGACCACGTCCACGTACGGCGCACGATCACGAATGGCCGCGCCTTCCTGGCTGGCCACGCAACCGCCCACGGCGATGACCATTTCCGGGTTGGCCAACTTCAGTTCGCGCCAGCGGCCGAGCTGGGAATACACCCGGTCCTGGGCGCGTTCGCGAATCGAGCAGGTGTTGAGCAGGATCACGTCCGCGTCTTCAGCGCGGGCGGTGACTTCCAGGGCCTGGTGTTCACCCAGCAGATCGACCATGCGCGAGCTGTCGTACTCGTTCATCTGGCAACCGTGGGTTTCGATGTAAAGCTTCTTGGCCATGGACGGGATCATCACGTGATTCAAAGAACCGCGCATTATAGAGAACAAGTCCCTGGGTTCCCACCGCTGTGCGAGCAGTGGCTATGCTATAGTTCGCGCCCTCATTTTTACCCGCCGATGTGTTTCGCCAGCCATGACCAAACGTGAAGCTCCAATCTACAAGGTGATTTTCCTCAACCAGGGCCAGGTGTTCGAAATGTACGCCAAGCAGATCTATCAAAGTGATCTGTGGGGTTTCCTGGAAGTGGAAGAATTCGTCTTTGGCGAGCGCACGCAAGTGGTCGTCGACCCGAGCGAGGAAAAGCTCAAGGCGCAGTTCGAAGGCGTGGTGCGCAGCTTCGTGCCGATGCATTCGATCGTGCGTATCGACGAAGTCGAACGCCTGGGCACCCCGAAAATCAGCGAAGCCCGCGGAGCGGTCGGCAATGTGATGCCGTTTCCGATGCCGATGCCTGAGAAGTAGGAAATATTTTTTGTTCCTGCGTCAGGCCCTGTAGGCGCTGGCGAAGCCTGCGATCTTTTGATCTTGATCTTTCGCTCTCGACTCAATTGCCAGTGGAAAGATCGCAGCCTCGTTACACTCGACAGCTCCTACAGGGGCCAGGCTGTGCGATTCAGGGCAGTGGCGAGAAGGGCGTACGCCCATCGGCGTTCTGCAATTCCATCAGGTATTTGCGAAAGATCTGCCCCAGCACTTGGGTTGCCACTTCCAGTTCGTCGCGGGGCATTTGCTCGGCGACTTCGTCGGCGGTATCCAGGGCTTCTTCGGCGCCATTGACCGCGGCCATTTTCAGGACGATGTAGGCCTGGACGTTGTTGGCTGGCACGCCTTCGCCATGGAAGAACATGCCGCCGAGCTTGAATTGCGCCTGGGCATGGCCTTGCAGTGAGGCTTTTTCGAAGTAGTCGAGGGCTTTTTTGAGGTCGCGCGGTGCAGCCTTGCCTTCGTAGTAGAACTCGCCCAACTCGTATTGCGCTTGTGCATCACCTGCGTCCGCCGCTTTTTGACAGGCGTCGAGTGCCGGTGCGAGATCTTGTGGCTGGGTATTGAGCGTGCAACGGCCCAGCGCCGGGATCAACAACGAGTTACCGCCTGCCTGTGCATTCGCGAGCAGGGGCTGAAGGAGCAACAGGCAGCCCAAGGCAAGGGTGCGGCCGGTGCGGTTCATGGGAATCGACTTACCTCTGAGGGGCGCGCGGACCCTCCGGGGGATCCAATAAGCGCGCATTATGAAATAAGCAGGGCCATCCTTACAAAGTCTTTACTCGTTTTTCTGCTGCGAGGGAATCGCAGCGACCATTTGCTAGACGAATATGTAGGAAAAGGCAGGGATGTTGAAGAAGAGATAATCAATTTCGGTGTCAGGCTGGGTCAGTCGTCACTGACTTACCTGAATGATCGCCTACCATTACCTGTTCGCGCTCTAGGCCAGACCTGATAGATCTGACAGTAGCGACACTTTTTACCCTTTGCTAGCTTAACTCTGGAGAGTTGAACCGGCGGATTGTAGATTGGTGCCATGGCAGCGAAGGCAGCACCGACAACGCATGTGAGAGGACACATTCCACGCATTCTCTATGTGGCGGCCCCAGGCGAACCGCCAGGCAGCCGCGCCTGTTGGTAACTTGGAGCGGAGTTTTGGCTATGACTGGTTTGCATCACCATACCCCGACCCTCACAGCCATCGACCCGCGAGGCCTGCCGTCACGCACGGTGCGCTACTGTCGCGCGGAGGTGGCTGAGGTAGCCGAGGCACGGGTGGAGCGCCAAGCATTCGACGCTGTCGGGCGGCCAGTGGCGCAGTGGGATGCACGATTGTGGGCATTACAGGAGACAGGTCAGGTGGTGCCGGCCAATCAGGTTGCGATCCACAGCCTTTCAGGACAGGTGTTGTCTAGTGACAGTGTAGATGCGGGCTGGCGGGTGGCCTTGTTGAGTGAGGCCGGGCAGGCACATCAGGTCTGGGACGGATGCGGTAACCACGTCCGCACCGATTACGATAGCTTGCTTCGCCCGGTGGCGGTGTATGAACAGGCGGCGGGCGAGCCCGAGTGTTGTGTAGAGCGCCTGACCTATGGTGGCCCTTCGGAAGCCGACAGAAACCGTTGCGGTCAAGTGCTGCGCCACGACGACCCGGCTGGCACAAGACACTGGCCCGACTATGGCATGCGGGGTCAGGCACTGGCCGAGAGTCGTGCTTTCCTGCAGACGTTGGAAACCCCCGACTGGGCCGAGGACGAGATCTCGCGTGATGCGCTGCTCGAGCCTGAGGTCTATACCACGGCTTGGACCCATGACGCATTCGGTGCGGTGCTTACGCAGGTCGATGCGCGCGGTCACAAGCAGCGCCAGGCTTACACGGTCGCGGGTCAGCTCAGGGAAAGCGCGCTGACCTTCTCGGGTGGTGTTGAGCTATGCCTGGTGCATGAACTGGCTTACAACGCTTTCGGCCAGGTCGAGTCCCAGTCAGCGGGCAATGGCGTACGAAGCACCGCCACCTACCGTCCGTCCGACGGCCGCCTGCTACACCTGATGACCAGCCGCCCTGACGGGATCCGTCTGCAGTCGCTCGGCTATGGCTACGATCCGGTGGGTAATGTGCTACGCATCGAGGACGCTACCGTGACGAATGCCTACTTCGCCAACCGCAAGACCGACGGAGTGAGCACCTATGCCTACGACAGCCTGTACCAATTGATCGAGGCTTCGGGCCGCGAGAGCCCCAGCGCCGGCGTTGGCCCCGGATTGCCGGGAATCATTCCGCTCCCGGCGGTGCGGACCCTGGCGTGCTCACACCTTACAACGAACGCTATGCCTACGATGCCGGCGGCAATCTCACGTTACTGACACATCAGGGCCAGCAGAACTGGACCCGGCGCATGGCCATAGCCCCCGCCAGCAATCGCAGCCTGCCCTGGCCACAGGACAGCCCCGAACCGGATATCGAGGCGGTTTTCGATGCCAATGGCAATCTACAGAGCCTGGAGGGCCAGCCACTAGCGTGGGACGTGCGTAACCAGTTGAAGCAAGCGACCCAACTGTCGCGCCAGGATGGCCCGACGGACCGGGAACGCTATGCCTATGACGGCGGCAACTGGCGAGTGCGCAAGATTATCCTGCGCCAGGCGCGGGCAATCACCCACGTCTCCGAGGTGCGCTATCTGCCGGGGCTGGAGCTAAGGACCGATTCGGTCACGGGGGAGGTGCTGGATGTGGTCACGACGTCGGCCGGACGGGCCCGGGTGCGGGCGCTGCGCTGGCACGCGGGGCTCCCGCAGGACATCCACAACGACCAATTGCGCTATGAGATGGACGACCACCTGGGCAGTGCGGTGCTGGAACTCGATGCCCAGGCCCGGTTGATGAGCCGGGAGGGTTACTACCCGTATGGCGGCACGGCCTGGCGGGCGGCGCAAAATGCCACTGAAGCGAAGTATAAGGTGATTCGTTATTCGGGCCAGGAGCGTGACGCCACAGGGCTCTCCTACTACGGCTCAGGTATTACGCCCCGTGGTTGCAAAGATGGATCAATCCTGATCCGGCCGGGGCGGTTGATGGGCTGAATCTTTACAGAATGGTTCAGAATAATCCCGTGTCGTTGCGCGACGGGGAGGGCTTGGCTCCACTGTTCAATCCATTTATACGGGCTGTTGATCAAGCCAAGAGCGACGCCCAAAAGATAGTCGGCAAGACGATTGAAATTCTGGAGGCGGGCAGCAGCCCCGAAATTGGAATGGTGATGAATTTATTTTTCGGTGATTCGTCTCCTGAACGAAGGATGCAGTGGAAAGAAGATCTCGGAAAAGTTCAAGCACTTATGGAAGACACGAACGTGTCGCGTGACTTTAAGGAGATTCCTTGGCGAGAAGGTCTGACGACAGTTGCCCAGATAGATCAGAAGGAATATCAAAATTTCAGGATCTATCGGCAGGGCATGGACCGAACTGCAGAGCAATCCAAAGAGCTTTCGTGGATGGAGAAACGGGGCTTTATCAGCGAAAAGAAGGTCGATCTGAAAGATTATAAAGGGGCCAGGTTCTTACAAGCCAATAGGGAAAAATGGCAAGAACAGCGTCAGATCACAGATAAGGACTTTATGGCTCAAACGATCATTCATGAGTTTTCGCATGCGGCGGCAGGCACCGAAGACTATGTCTACGGGAAGGTCTTGAGCGGCATGGATCCAAGCTCTTTATATGAGCTTCCACAAGGGCAGGTTGTTCAGAGGATCAGCTTGACGCATACAAGGAGAGGCTTAAGGGCGGCGGAGCAATAGATTTCCGTCAATTAGCTTATAAAAATGCCGATTCGTTCGCTTACGCGACGACGCTTTTGTCGTTCGCAGATTCCAAGCAGGCTATTCGACGTGAAAAATACCAGAACTTTGTGACCAATCGAGTTAGGTCCTAGGATGAGTTTGTTTGAGTGCCGAATATTCAGTGCCGGAAAACTACTTCATACAGTTCAACTGCCTTGGTAAGGGCAGGGTTGACGCTTCGAACACTAACGCCCCGGGCAGCGGCTTCACTGGAGGACCGCTGCTGTGTCAAGGGACACTATTGTCCGGAGACAGACTGGCGCGCAACACCAATCTGAGCTGGGGTGAGGGCACATCAATAAGCGGCGCTCCTACTTCAGCGCCGCAAAGGCCCGTTCGGCCGCATCGAGGGTGATCTTCAGCTCGGTCTCGCCATGGGCGGTGGAAGTGAAGCCGGCTTCGAATGCGCTCGGGGCCAGGTACACGCCGCCGTCGAGCATCAGGTGGAAGAAGCGCTTGAACCGGCCAGCGTCGCTGGCCATCACGTCTTCGAAGGTGACGATGTCATCGGCGCCACTGAAGTACAGGCCGAACATGCCGCCGGCCTGGGTGGTCACGAACGGAATGCCGGCCGCATCAGCGCGAACTTGCAAGCCGTCGAGCAGGCGGGTGGTGTAGTCGGTCAGTTCGGCGTGGAAACCCGGGCGGCTGATCAGGCGCAGGGTGGTCAGGCCAGCGGCCATGGCCAGTGGGTTGCCCGACAGCGTGCCGGCCTGGTAGACCGGGCCCAGCGGCGCGATGCATTCCATGATGTTGCGCTTGCCGCCGAAGCAGCCCACCGGCATGCCGCCGCCGATGATCTTGCCGAAGGTGCTCAGGTCCGGCGTGACGCCGTAATGGGCCTGGGCGCCACCGAGGGCCACGCGGAAACCGGTCATCACTTCGTCGAAAATCAACACCACGCCATGCTGGTCGCACAGGCTGCGCAGGCCTTCGAGGAAACCCGGTGCCGGCGGCACGCAGTTCATGTTGCCGGCCACCGGTTCGACGATGATGCACGCCACTTCCTGGCCGACTTCGCCGAGCATCTTCTCGACGGCTTCGAGGTTGTTGAACGGCAGGGTCAGGGTGTGTTTGGCGAACGCTGCCGGTACGCCGGCCGAGCTCGGCACGCCCTGGGTCAGTGCGCCGGAGCCGGCCTTGACCAGCAGGCTGTCGGAGTGGCCGTGGTAGCAGCCCTCGAACTTGATGATGCTGTCGCGACCGGTGAAACCCCGCGCCAAGCGGATCGCGCTCATGGTCGCTTCGGTGCCGGAGCTGACCATGCGCACCATTTCCATCGACGGCACGATCGAGCAGACCAGGTCGGCCATCTCGGTTTCCATCGCGGTCGGGGCGCCGTAGGAGAGGCCGTGTACCAGTTGCTTGCGCACCGCATCCAGCACGTCCGGATGGCTGTGGCCGAGGATCATCGGGCCCCAGGAACCGACGTAATCCACATAGCGTTTGTCGTCTTCGTCGGTGACGTACGCGCCTTCGGCGTGCTTGAAGAACAGCGGGGTGCCGCCGACGCTCTTGAACGCACGAACAGGCGAGTTCACGCCGCCGGGGATGTGTTTCTGGGCATTGGCAAACAGGGTTTCGGAACGGGACATGGTTGGGCTCTCGAAAACGGAAAATGGACTATTTGATCTGCAGCAGCTCGTTGAAGGCGCGGGCACGGCGCGTCACTTCAGTGGTGCTGTCGGCACCGAACAGACCGTGGACCACCGCCAGCAGGTTGACCCCATGGGCCACCAGCGGAGCGGCGTTGTCCAGGGTGATGCCGCCAATGGCGCACACCGGAATATGCAGTTTGATGTGCGCCTGTTCGAGCAGTTCAAGGTTTGCGCTGGGGGCGCCGGGCTTGGTGTTGGAATTGAAGAAACGCCCGAACGCGACATAACTGGCGCCTTCGCTGGCGGCTTGTTCGGCCAGTGCCAGGCTGGCGTGGCAGGTGGCGCCGACGATTGCCTTGTGCCCGAGCAATGCCCGCACGGGTGCCAACGGGCCATCAGTTTGTCCCAGGTGCACACCGACGCCCAGGCGTGCGGCCAGTTCGGCGTCATCGTTGATGATCAACTGGGTCTTGTAGCGCTCGCACAGGTTGCGCAGTGCTTCGGCTTCCCGCAGGCGGCGAGCCTCGTCGCTGGTTTTGTCGCGGTATTGCAGCAGGGTGACGCCACCTTCCAGCGCCGCTTCCACATAAGCGAGGAATTTGCCGGCCAGCAATTGGCTATCGGTGATGGCGTAAAGGCCACGTAATTTCATTTCACAGGCCTCCGGTACTACGAGCAGAAATCCAGCGGTAGGCGACGCGGGACGAACTGGCCTTTGCCCAGTTGTTCGGCATCGCGCAAGGTGCGCCAGGTGTAATCCAGTGCTGTCTTGACAGCGCTGGCGAGCTGTTCGCCCTGGGCCAGCCGACCGGCGAGGGCGCTGGCCAGGGTGCAGCCGGAGCCGTGGTAGCTGCCGGGCAAGCGCTGGCAGGTAAAGGTTTCGCGCGCGCCGTCGCGGCTGTACAGGCGATTATGGACTTCATGTTCGTCGCCGTGACCACCGGTGATCAACAGGTGTTTGACGAAGGGCAGCAGTTTGTCCGCGCACTCGTCGGCGCTGCCTTCGGGCAGTTCGGCGAGGATGCGTGCTTCAGGCAGGTTGGGGGTGGCGATGATTGCCAGGGGCAGCAGGCGTTCGCGCATGGCGTAGCCGACCTCATCCTTGCCCAGGCGCCCGCCACCGCCGGCGCGCAGCACCGGGTCGCAGACCATGGGCAGGTGCGGATGCGCCTGGAGCAGTTCGACCACCGTGTCGACCATTTCAAGTGAGCCAAGCATCCCCAGCTTGACCGCCGCCACCTGGGCATCGTTGAGCACGGCATTGGCTTGTGCCAGCACCCACTCTCGGTCGAGCACCCGGAAATCGCTGACGTTGACGGTGTCTTGCACGGTCAGTGCGGTAACGGCGGGGGCGGCATGACAACCCTGGGCAAGCAGGGCTTCGATATCTGCCTGCAAACCGGCGCCACCACTGGGGTCGTGGCCGGAGAGACAGAGGACAACGGGGCGTGAGCTGTAGATATTCATGGTGCGCGAGCTTACCACCAAACCTGTTTTATCGGTGGTCGGACGCTGAGGGTTTTGTAGTGAGTGGCTGGCCACATTGGCCCGCCAGTTGCCAACCTGACCAAGGCAACAGCTCTATCTCAAGGCTTTTCTCTGAGACGCCCGTCCTAGAGCCTTTGGTAGGAAAAATTTCAATGGTGCAAATTGGCCATCAGCGGCTATGCTAAAGGTGGATCCAACTCATAACAGGTCATGCCGGTTTTACGTCTACTCAGGGAATGGGGGGCTTCCTGACTCAACCGGACAGGCCGCGCTGGGGCTTAAATGCGCTATTTGCTGATGTTGTTGCTGTGCTTGTCCCCTCTGGCAAGTGCTCTCGAATTCGATGAATTCACCCACAACCTGCCCTTGGGCCATGCCCTGCAGGTGTTCGAAGATGCAGGCGGCACGGCCACCATCGATGAGGTCCAGGCCCAGGCTGGCGCCGGTGCTTTCAAACCCCACGATCAAACCACCCTGAACGCCGGTTACTCGCGATCAGCTTTCTGGTTGAAAATCGACCTGCAGTACCGCCCCGAAAATCCGGACGCCCAGCGTACCTGGTTGCTGGAGCTGGCGTACCCGCCGCTGGACCACCTCGACTTGTACCTGCCCGATGCGGCGGGGGCCTATCGCCTGGTTCGCCAGACCGGTGATGCGTTGCCGTTCAGCAGCCGCGAGATCCGCCAGAACAACTACCTGTTCAGCCTGGCTTTCAAACCCGAACAACAGCAGACCCTCTACCTGCGCCTGCAAAGCCAGGGTTCGATCCAGGCGCCGCTGACGCTGTGGTCGAGCACCGCTTATCTCGAACAACAGCCAGAGCGTTTGTATGTACTGGGGATCATCTATGGCGTGCTGCTGGGGATGCTGGTCTACAACCTGTTCATCTACCTGAGCGTGCGTGATACCAGCTACCTCTATTACATCTTCTATATTGCCGCGTTCGGCCTGTACCAGTTGTCGGTCAACGGTGCCGCCGTGGAGTACTTCTGGCCGGATAACCCCTGGTGGGCCAACGCCGCGACGCCGTTCTTCATCGGCTGCGCGGGCCTGTTTGGCAGCCAGTTCGCCCGCAGTTTCCTGCAAACCGCCCAGCATAGTCGTTGGCTGGACCGCCTGCTGCTGGCGCTGATCGCCTACAGCGCGATGGTGGTCGGCCTGTCGCTGATGACCAGTTATGCCCTGGCGCTGCGCCTGGCGACGGTGTTGGCACTGCTGTTCACGGTGGCGATCTTTGCCGCCGGGTTGTTTGCCTGGTGGCGTGGCCTGCGAGTGGCGCGTTACTTCATCATTGCCTGGTCGGCGTTCCTGCTGGGGGGCATCGTCAATACGTTGATGGTGCTCGGCTACCTGCCGAACGTCTTCCTGACCATGTACGCCAGCCAGATCGGCTCGGCCATCGAAGTGGCGCTGCTGTCCCTGGCCTTGGCCGACCGCATCAATGCCATGCGCGAACAGCAGGCCCAGACCCTGTTGGATGCTGGGCAGAAACTCGAAGTGCTCAACCAGCAACTGGCCCACGGCAACAAGCTCAAGGATGAATTCCTCGCCACCCTGACGCATGAACTGCGCACGCCGATGAATGGTGTGATCGGTTCCCTTGAGCTGATGGAAACCGTCGAGATGGACGAGGAACTGACCCAGTATCAACAGACCGCCGCCGGTTCGGCGCGGGACATGATGCGCATGGTCAACGGCATCCTCACCCTGACGGAGTTGCAGGCCGGCAAACTCAAGGTCTATCCGGCACCGTTCAGCCTGCGTGGGATGGTCGATGCGCTGCAGGTGCAGTTCGGCGCCAATGCGGCGGCCAAGGGCCTGGACTTCAAGGTCGACGTGTCCCCAGGCCTGGCGGACCGGTTGCACGGCGACAGCGGCAAACTGGCCCAGAGCCTGGAGTGCCTGCTGGACAACGCCATCAAGTTCACCCGGGTTGGCGGTCTGGCCCTGCGAGTCAGCGGCAGGCCGACGGCGCTTGATCGACTGGTGCTGTCCTTTGCTGTCATCGACACCGGAATCGGTTTTACCGATCTGGGGGAAGCGACCTTGTACCAGCGCTTCTTCCAACTCGACGGTTCGATGACCCGCGAATACGGCGGCCTTGGCGTGGGTCTGGCCATTTGTCGGCAACTGGTGGAGCTGCTGGGCGGACGCCTGATCCACACCTCCGAGCCCGGTCGTGGCAGCCGTTTTCAGTTGGACGTGGCGTTTGACGTGGCGTTGCCAGCGGCCGTCCCGACGCCGTTTTCCTTCGGTAGCCGCCAAGGCTCGCGCCTGCCGCAGGAATGCACGGTGCTACTGGCCGATGACAACAGCATCGATCAGTTGGTCATGCGCGGCATGTTGCTCAAGCTTGGTTATCGGGTACGCACGGCCGACAGTGGTGCCGCTGCGCTGGATCTGCTGCACGGCGAGCGCTTTGATGCGGTGCTGCTTGATTGCCAGTTGCCGCCGCTGGACGGTGTGTCGCTCTGCTGCCAGATCCACACCTTGTCAGGCTGCGAGGAACTGCCGGTGCTGGTGGTCAGCCCGAACGTGGGGCGCGAGTGCTGTCCCTCGGGCGCGCCGATCGATTACTTGAGCAAACCGGTGAAATTCGAGGCGCTGCAGGCGATGCTCCAGCGTCGCGTGCTTTGCCCGAGGCAGGGTGAAAGTGCCGACATTTAGGCGTATATGACACTTTGTTCGGCCTGGAGGCGGTGCTTAACTGAATCCCTGGCCGATCGAGGAGCCCTGTCATGAACCTGCACCAGTTCGCTGAAACCCACGACGTCACCAATCAGCCACCGTCCCTGGATGGCGCCAACCTGTACCGCATCGACTTACCGCTACAGCAGTGGTCGCAGCGCTTTGGGGCGGGCTGGGCACAGGCGCGGATCGATGCGTATGGGGCGCTGGCCGGCGGGCCGTTGATGGAGGCGGGCTTCCTGGCCAACCAGAACAAACCGATGTTCTCCAGCCATGACCGTTACGGCCATCGCATCGACCTGGTGGAATTCCATCCCGCTTATCACCAGTTGATGCGCACCGCCGTCGAGCACGGCCTGCCCAGTTTGCCTTGGACGCATCCGCAGCCTGGCGCGCATGTCGCCCGTGCCTCGATGACCTATCTGCACAGCCAGGCCGAAGCCGGCACCGGCTGCCCCCTGACCATGACCTTCGCCAGCGTGCCGGCGCTGCGCTTGCAGCCGGACCTGGCCGAGCGCTGGGTGCCAAAGGTGCTGGCCACCGAGTACGACCCGCGTAACGTCGGCATGGCCCACAAGGCCGGGGTGACCCTGGGCATGGCGATGACCGAAAAACAGGGCGGCACCGATGTGCGGGCCAACACCACCAAGGCCTATCCAGTGGGCACCAGCGGCCCCGGCCAGGCCTATGAACTGGTCGGGCACAAATGGTTCTGTTCGGCGCCGATGTGCGATGCCTTCCTCACTTTGGCCCAGACCGACAAAGGCCTGACCTGTTTCCTGTTGCCGCGCCATCGCCCCGACGACACCCGCAATCAGTTCTACATCCAACGGCTGAAGAACAAACTGGGCAACTGTTCCAACGCGTCCAGCGAAGTCGAGTTCCGTGGCGCGCTGGCCTGGATGGTGGGTGAGGAGGGCCGAGGTGTGCCGACGATCATCGAGATGGTCGCCATGACCCGTTTCGATTGCATGGTCGGCTCCAGCGCCCTGATGCGCCAGGCGCTGACCCAGGCCAGCCATCACTGCGCGCACCGCAAGGTCGGTGGCAAGTTGTTGAGTGAACAGCCGCTGATGCAAAACGTCCTGGCTGACCTGGCGCTGGAAAGCGAGTCCGCGCTGGCCTTGAGCCTGCGCATGGGCCAGGCACTGGATCACTTGAATGACGAACATGAGGCCAAGTTCGCCCGGCTGGTGACGGCGGTGGGCAAGTACTGGATCTGCAAGCGCGCCCCCGCGATGATCAACGAAGCCGCCGAATGCATGGGCGGTGCCGGCTACGTCGAAGACAGCATCCTGCCGCGCCTGTACCGCGAAGCGCCGGTCAACTCGACGTGGGAGGGCTCCGGCAACGTGCAATGCCTCGATGTGCTGCGCGCCTTGTCCAAGGAGCCGGGTGTGCTGGAGGTATTGTTCAGCGAGTTGGGCGACGGCCACGGCGACAAGCGCCTGGCTGCCCACATCCATCAACTGCACGCTGCGTTCAAGGACACCGGCGACATCCAGTACCGCGCCCGGCAATTGACCGAAGACATCGCCGTTGGCTTGCAAGCCAAGCTGTTGCTCGAGGCGGGGAACAGCGATATCAGCGATGCCTTCATCGCCAGTCGCCTGGGTTCGGTCGGCCGGGTGTACGGAGCCTTGCCTCGAGGCTTGAATGTCGAGACGATCGTGACGCGCTCCACTGCGCACGGCTTCTAAGAAGCCCGGGGTCGACACATGACCCTGTGGGAGCAGCCTGCTCGCGAAGGGATCGGCACATTCAATAGTGTGCTGACTGATACACCGCTTTCGCGAGCAGGCTCGCTCCCACAGGGGATGTGCGTTGAATGAAGATTCTGCGACCCGCGGCGATCAGGGTGGGAGCGGTGATGGCAGTTTAGGGGCTGCTGAGATCAAGGGCGCAAGCGAGTCCACTACGCCACTGTTCCCGTCGGGCGGCGATGCAGGCAAGATGAAGGCCTGCAAGTCAGAACACAGGAAGCTGATCGTGACCGAAGCGTTTATTGTCGTTCAAACCGCCGAGCAAGCCGTGGATCGTCTGGCGGCCCTGCACGCGCGTGCGACCACCGCGTTGAACCAGGCGCTGATGCGTTATCTCAAGGACCGCGTCGAGCCGGATGCCGAGCAGCGTGCGTTGTTTCGCTATCCCGCCTTGCGCCTGACCTATCACTGCCACGGCGAAGTCCCGCAAACCACGCGTGCCTATGCCAAGGTTCAATTGCCCGGCACCTACAGCGTCACCGTCACCCATCCCACGGCCTTCCGTAAATACCTGTTGGAACAGTTGGTCCCGCTGATGCACGACTTTACCGTCACCGTGGAAGTGGGCGTCAGCGAGCAGAACATTCCGTACCCGTACGTGGTGGAGCAGGGCGACGAACTGGCCGGCTCCGGCGTGACCGCCGCCGTGCTGGCGCGGGTATTCCCCAGCACTGATCTGTCGGCCGCCACCGATGGCATTGCCGACGGCCTCTATGACTGGGAAAACACCGACCCGTTGCCCCTGGCGCTGTTCGACGCCGCGCGGGTGGACTTTTCCCTGCGCCGGCTGGTGCATTACACCGGCAGCGACTGGCGCCATGTGCAGCCGTGGATCCTGCTGACCAACTACCACCGCTATGTCGACCAGTTCATCGTCCATGGCCTGGAGCAACTGCGCAGCGACCCGCGCTTTGTGCGCATGGTCCTGCCGGGCAACGTGATCATCGACAAGAACATGGAGCACGGCGAAGCGTCGGCCATCGCCGCCGGTGTGGTCTGGCACCGCTACCAGATGCCGGCCTATCACCTGCAGACCAATGATGGTCATGGCGTGACCCTGGTGAACATCGGTGTCGGTCCTTCCAACGCCAAGAACATCACCGACCACCTGGCCGTGTTGCGCCCACATTGCTGGCTGATGATCGGCCACTGCGGCGGGCTGCGGCAGTCCCAGACGATCGGTGACTACGTGCTGGCCCACGCCTACATGCGCCGCGATGGCATTCTTGACCGGGTGGTGCCGCCGAACATTCCGATTCCGGCCCTGGCCGAAGTGCAGATGGCGCTTCAACAGGCCGCGGCGAACATCACCGGCGAAAAGGGCGACGAGCTGAAAAAACGCCTGCGCACCGGCACCGTGCTCACCTACGACGACCGCAACTGGGAGCTGCGCTGGGCCCAGGAGCGTCCGCTGATCAACCTGTCCCGCGCGGTAGCGGTGGACATGGAAAGCGGCACCATCGCCGCCCAGGGCTATCGCCTGCGGGTGCCTTACGGCACCTTGCTTTGCGTTTCAGACAAACCGCTGCACAGCGAAATCAAGCTGCCGGGCTCGGCCAACGCGTTCTATGAACGAGCGGTCAACCAGCACCTGAAGATCGGCATCGAGGCGTTGGACCTGTTGCGTACCGAACTCAACTCGTTGCATTCGCGCAAGCTGCGCAGCTTCGACGAGCCGCCGTTCCGCTGATGCCCCGTTGAAGGGGATGGTGGTTATTTAACGGTCGGGCCACTAGCATGGTCGGCCCAGACCGTTAGATGTTGTATTCGCCATGCCCCGTCCTCCACGCCCTGCTTCCCGTCGTCCTGGCGCGAAGCTTCCAGCCTCCACCCCGCGCCGTGTGGCCAAGGCCCCGCCGGCCGAGCCGAAGCTGATCCTGTTCAACAAACCCTTCGATGTACTGACGCAATTCAGTGACGGCGAAGGGCGGGCGACGCTCAAGGATTTTATCGACGTACCGGGCATCTACCCGGCCGGACGGCTGGATCGCGACAGCGAAGGCTTGCTGTTGCTGACCAACGATGGGCAGTTGCAGGCGCGCATCGCCGACCCCAAGCACAAGCTGGCCAAGACCTATTGGGTGCAGGTGGAGGGCGAGCCGAGTGCCGAACAGTTGCAGCGATTGCGCGATGGCGTGGAGTTGAACGATGGCATGACCCTGCCGGCCGAGGCTCGCTCATTGGATGAACCGCAACTGTGGCCGCGCAACCCGCCGGTACGTTTTCGTAAAAGCGTGCCCACGAGCTGGCTGGAGCTGGTGATACGCGAAGGGCGCAACCGTCAGGTACGACGCATGACCGCCGCGGTAGGCTTGCCGACGCTACGCCTGGTGCGGGTCAGGATCGGTGACTGGACGATCGAAGGGCTCGACCAGGGGCAGTGGAAGGCGGTGCCGGCGCGCTTATAACGTCCCGGATTCGATCAGGCCGATCACCACGCTCTTGATGACGAATGCCGCCACGCCGAGTCCCAGCACGAAAAACAGAATGAACGAGCCGAAACGCCCGGCCTTGGACTTCTTCGCCAGGTCCCAGACGATGAAACCCATGAAAATGATCAGGATGCTGACCAGACCGGTCATCATCCACTCTTCGAAAACAGCAGGATCCATCAGGACACTCCGGCGTGGACGGCATTGAAAAGGCGCGGCGAGTATAAGGCATGGGGCACGGGCGCGGGATCGACCTGCGGCGGTGTGTCGCAGCCCGACCGTCGTGATATAGAGATTTTATGGCCAGGGACTTTCCTCCCGCTCGACGCTGGAGCGTAGGAGCGTAGGAGCTGTCGAGTGCAACGAGGCTGCGATCTTTCCCCAGGCACTTGAGTCTCAAGCGAAAGATCAAAAGATCAAAAGATCGCAGCCTTCGGCAGCTCCTACACGCAACCCAGCGGGAGTAAGCGCCCTCGCCACAAAAACGGTCAGTTGCGCAGGTGAGTCAACGGCATTTCGGTGCTGTTGAGTACCTGGTTCAGCACAAAGCTCGAACGCACGCTGGTGACGCCATCGATCCGGGTCAGGTGCCCCAACAGCAGTTTCTGGTAATGGTCCATGTCGGGCACCACGACCTTGAGCTGGTAGTCCGCGTCCATGCCGGTGACCAGGCTGCACTCCAGCACTTGTGGCAGGTTACGGACGGCGGCTTCGAAGTTCTCGAAACGCTCGGGGGTGTGGCGGTCCATGCCGATCAGCACATAAGCCGTCAGGCTCAGGCCCAGCAGCTTGCGGTCGAGCAGGGCGACCTGGCGGGTGATGTAGCCGTCATCCTCCAACTGCTTGACCCGTCGCGAGCAGGGGGAGGGCGACAGGCCGATGCGTTCGGCCAGTTCCTGGTTGGAGATGCGCGCATCGCGTTGCAATTCCGCCAGAATACTCAGGTCGTAACGGTCGAGTTTGCTCATCGGTCGGGCCTTTATCTTGATAATTGCGGCAGATTATCTATCTAGGGTTAAAAATTGCGCAAGTGATGTTTATTTCCGCAATATCCGCAATCATCTGTCGGCGCCCCAGGCTTATGCTTACCACCAAGATCACTGCTCGGACAAACAGTCCAGTGCAGCCCGCCTAATCAGGCCGGCTGCGGTCGCAGTACCCACCGGTACTGGCAGACCCCCGAGCTGCACACTGTCCAGAAGACGGCGTGAGGTGAGCCGACGTCATAAGCGTCGAGCACGGACGAAATTCTCAAGGGGAGGCCGACGGGTCTCCCTTTTTTAATGCCTGCGAAATAAACCCGGCGACTGATAACCTGTTGCAGAACCGGCCTGGGCTTTTCCAGTCTTACCATCAGGCCTTGAACCGTTGTGAGGAATTTCATGAAGTCGCGCATCTGGCGTTTGGCAGGTGTTGGTCTGTTGTGGGCAAGTGTCAGCGCGCAGGGAATGGCCGATGATCAGCAAAACCGAGGCGGCCTGGACGACGGTCGCGGACAGGACGGGCGCGGCGGCAACGGCCAGGGTTATTCGGGCCAGCCGCGGCCGCAGAGCAACGAAATCATTCGCGGCGACAACAGCCGTCAGTTCGAGGTCAAGCCGCAGAACCCAGGCGGACAACACTACGATCGTCCACCGCAGGACCCTAACGCCCACGGTCGCCCGCCGCAGCCGCAACCCGGCAACAACCTGCCCATCCAGGGCCGGCCCGACAGCGTGACCCAGACCCGCGAACCGCAACCGGGTTACTACCGCGACATTCCTCGTCGCAGCGATGGTTATCCGAGCGGCGGGCCACGCCCAAGTCATGACAACCGTCCCGAACAGCATTGGCCCGGTCGGCCGGCCGGCCATGGCAACGGCTGGGGCCCGGGGCCGCAATACCGCCCGGGTTATGTGATCGACCGTTTCCCGGATCGCAATGACCGCGTGCCCTATCGCGGCCAGGATTATTTCTATTCAGGTGGCTACTGGTATCGCCCCCAGGGGCCGCGCTACGTGGTGGTGCAGCCACCGCGGGGCATCCGCACCCGTTACTTGCCCGATTACGCTCGGGAAGTGTGGATCGGCAGTTCGTTGTTCTTTCTCGCCGCTGGCGCCTATTACATCTACGAAGCCAATACTCAGGATTACGTCGTGGTCGAGCCGCCCGTGGCCAACCCGCAGCCTCAACCGCAAGGCAACAGCTTCGACGTGGTGGCCTATCCGGCCAACGGTCAGTCGCCCGAGCAGGTCAATCAGGATGGCTACGACTGCTATCGCTGGGCGGTGCAGCAGAGCGGTTTCGATCCGCGTAACTACAGCTACCCACCGGCACCGGAAGTGGTGCAGACCTATCGTCAGGCCCAAGGCAGTTGCTTGAGCAGTCGTGGGTATCAGGTGACGTACTGAGGCTGGTAGCACACTGCTCTTGTGGCGAGGGGATTTATCCCCGTAAGTCTCTGTAGCTGGCGAAGCCTGCGATCTTTTGATCTTGATCTTTCGCTCTTGACTCAATGAGCAATGAGAAAATCGCAGCCTCGTTGCACTCGACAGCTCCTACAACGTCCAGCGGGGCGGTGCGACGTTTCGCTAAATCCCCTCGCCACAGGTTATGCGCTGACGCCTTTGACCACTTCCGACGGATCGGCATGCACCAGCACTTCGGCCTTCGGATAAGCATGATGGATCGCATCGGCGGCCTGGTCGCTGATGCCATGGGCCACTGACAGGGTCAATTCTCCCGGCAACTCCAGGTGCAGTTGCACGAACCAATGGTTACCGGAGACCCGCGTCCGCAGGTCGTGGGCGCCGAGCACGCCGGGCACGGCGCAGGCCAGTTCCAGCATGCGCTGGCTGACGTCGGGCGGCAGTTCCTGATCCATCAACACCGCGAAGCTTTCCCGGGCGATCTGGACGGCGCTCCACAGAATGTAAATGGCGATGCCCAGGCCGAACCAGGCGTCGAGCTGATACCAGCCAAACCCGGCCAATACCAGCGCCACCAGGATGCTGCCGTTGAGCAGCAGGTCGGAGCGATAGTGCAGCGAGTCGGCACGCACGGCGTTGGAGCCGGTGGCGCGGATAACCCGATACTGCAATGCCAACAAGGCCAGGGTCAGTGCGAGGGAAAACACGATCACGCCGACGCTCAGCCAGGGGGCATCCACCGGCACCGGGTTTTTCAGGCGCTCGAAAGCCTGCAAGGCGATCAATACTGCACTGCCGCCGATAAACAGCGCCTGGGCCATGCCGGCCAAGGATTCGGCCTTGCCATGACCGTAGCGATGATCATCGTCGGCGGGGCGCAGCGCGTAATGCACCGCCAGCAGATTGAGCAGCGAGGTGACGCCGTCCAGTGCCGAGTCGGTCAGGCCGGCAAGCATGCTCACCGAGCCGCTCAGCCACCAGGCCAGGGCCTTGGCGACGACCAGGATCAGCGCCACGGCCACCGACGCTCGGGTGGCCAGACGCAGCAGACGGGCGTGTTCGGTGCTAGTGGTCATGGCGCGGTCGTTCCTTCTGTAGCGCTTGTCATGCGGCGGGTTTGAGACCCAGGGCAGCCAGTTGTTGCGCGCTGCCCTTGTGCTGGATCAGCCGAGGATCGTCCAGCGGGACGCTGCGGCCCAGTTCGCGTTCCAGGATCGCCTGCAGCTTTTGGTTATTGACCGTGCCGTCGGGGTTGATGGCCGGCTTGAGTTTCTCTGGCTCGATCTGGACGCTTCGGCCCGGTTCGAAATAGATGGCGCCGGTGGCAAAGTCCACGGCGAACGCGATCAGGCCGGGGATGATGTAGAACAACAGGCCGACGGCATCGAGCGCGGCAATTGCCGGGTCGATCTTGCCATCGATCTGGCCGCGACGGTCGGGGTAGAAGATCGAGCCGCAGGCGCTGATTTGAGTCAGCAGGGCGGCGACCAGGACGCCACCGATCACGCGAAAGGGAATACGCATAGCAATCTCCTGAACAGGTAAAGGCGTTGCTGGTTGGAGTCCAGACCACGCTAAACAGTTCGCCGTTATACTCGGCCCTCTGTTTTGGAGCCAGCATGATTTCTTTGCCGATTGATGAAGTTTTACCCGCCCTGCGTCAAGCCTTGGCGTCGCGCCACGAAGCCGTGCTCGAAGCGCCGCCCGGTGCCGGTAAAACGACCCGTGTGCCCCTGGCCTTGCTGAACGAGCCCTGGCTGGCCGGGCAGACCATCCTGATGCTCGAACCCCGGCGCCTGGCGGCACGGGCGGCGGCCGAGCGGCTGGCCAGCGAGCTGGGGGAAAAGGTCGGTGAAACCGTCGGCTACCGGATTCGCCTCGACAGCAAGGTCGGGCCCAAGACCCGTATTGAAGTGGTCACCGAAGGCATCCTCACGCGCCGCTTGCAGGACGATCCGGCGCTGGAAGGCGTGGGGCTGCTGATTTTCGATGAATTCCATGAACGCAGTCTCGACGCCGACCTGGCCTTGGCCTTGAGCCTCAACGGTCGGGAGCTGTTTCGCGACGACCTGCCGCTGAAGATCCTGCTGATGTCCGCCACCCTGGAAGGTGAGCGCCTGGCCGGGTTGTTGGACAACGCGCCGATCCTGCGCAGCGAAGGCCGGATGTTCCCGGTGACGGTGCGCTGGGGCCGGCCGTTCCAGCCCGGCGAGTTCGTCGAGCCGCGGCTGGTGCAGACCGTGCTGGAAGCTCTGGACGATGAAACCGGCAGCGTGCTGGTGTTCTTGCCCGGACAGGCCGAGATCCGCCGGGTTCATCAGCAACTCGCCGAGGCGTTGGGCGAGGGCGGCAATGTGTTGCTCTGTCCGCTGCACGGAGAACTGGACCTCGCCGCCCAGCGCGCCGCCATCGATCCCGCGCCGCCCGGCCAGCGCAAAGTGGTGCTGGCCACCAACATCGCCGAAACCAGCCTGACCATCAATGGCGTGCGGGTGGTGATCGACGCCGGACTGGCGCGGGTGCCGCGTTTTGACCCGGGCAGCGGCATGACCCGTCTCGACACCCAGCGCATTTCCCGAGCCAGCGCCACCCAACGGGCCGGTCGGGCCGGGCGTCTGGAGCCTGGTGTCTGCTATCGGTTGTGGTCCGAAGACCAGCATGAACAATTGGCCGCCTACGGCAGCGCGGAGATTCTGTCGGCGGACCTGGCCGGGTTGGCCCTGCAATTGGGGCGCTGGGGCGTGACGCCGTCGCAACTGGTCTGGCTCGATGTTCCGCCCTCCGCTGCGTATGCCCAGGCCCAGGACCTGCTGCAACGCCTGGGCGCGCTGGAGGGCGAGCAACTGACCCGTCACGGCCAGGCCATGGCCGAGCTGCCGGCCCACCCGCGTATCGCTCATCTGCTGCTGCGCGGTCAGGCGCTGGGGCTGGCGGACATGGCGTGCAACGTCGCCGCACTGTTGGGCGAGCGCGACATTCTCCGTGGTGCCGGCGCGGATCTGCACAGTCGCCTGGCCTTGCTGTCCGGTGAACAACGCGCCGCGCGCGGCGCCCAGGGTGGGGTGCAGCGGGCGCGGCAACTGGCCCGGCAATATCGCGGCTACCTGCGGGGCAAGGCCGAAGAAGCCGTGGCCGACCCCGATCATCCGCGCTGGCTCGGCGCCTTGCTGGCCTTGGCTTACCCGGACCGCGTCGCCCAACAGCGCCGGCCCGGCGGCGCGGAATATCGTTTGGCCAACGGCCGTGCGGCGCTGTTTGCCGAGGCTGACAGCCTGATGAAACAAGTGTGGCTGGTGATCGCCGACCTGGGCAGCCGCCAGGGCCAGCGCGAAGAACGGATCTACCTGGCGACGGATTTCGACCCGACGTTGTTCGAGTCGGTGCTGGCCGAGCAAGTGCGCACCGTGGATCAACTGGATTGGGACGAGCGCGAAGGTGTGCTGCGGGCCGAGCGTCAGCGCAAGGTCGGCGAACTGGTGCTCAGCCGCGAACCCCTGACCGGCCTGGATGAATCGGCCCGTAGCCAGGCTCTGGTGAACCTGGTGCGGCGCAAGGGCTTGGAATTATTGCCCTGGACCCCGGAACTGCGGCAATGGCAGGCGCGGGTGGCGCTGCTGCGGCGCCTGGACCTGGACGCCAAGGGCGAGAGCGAATGGCCGGACGTCAGCGATGGCGCCTTGCTGGACAGTCTCGAGCATTGGTTGATGCCGTATCTGGGCCGCGTCTCACGCCTCAGCCATTTCGCCAACCTGGACGTGTCGAGCATCGTTCACAACCTGTTGCCCTGGCCCCTGCCGCAACGCTTGGATGAGCTGGCACCGCACCATTTGAGCGTGCCGTCGGGGTCGTCGATCCGCCTGGACTACAGCGAGCATCCGCCGATCCTGGCGGTGCGCTTGCAGGAACTCTTCGGCCTGGCCGACACCCCGCGCATTGCCGGTGGGCGGCAGGTCGTCAAGTTGCACCTGCTGTCCCCGGCGCGGCGGCCGGTGCAGGTCACCCAGGACCTGGCGAACTTCTGGCGCAGCACCTATGCCGAGGTGAAGAAGGACCTCAAGGGGCGTTATCCCAAGCATTACTGGCCGGATGACCCGCTGGTGGCGGAGGCGACGGCGCGGGTCAAGCCGCGTAAATGAGCCAGCCCCAAATCCAACACAGCTCCACTGTGGGAGCTTGCTTCGGGCGGCGATCCGACGATAGCGGTGTGCCAGCCAACACTTCCCCGGGAAGCGTTCATCTACACACCGTCTCCCTCAAGAAACTTGCTGTAGCTTAAAAACATCTCGTCGCGTACCCAACCAGCAGATTCATAGAGTGCCTGGGCGGATTGATTGGTTTTGGCAGTGCGCAAATCCATACGGACGGCGCCCTGCTGCCTGGCGTATTCTTCAGAGGCCATAAGCAGCTTTTTGCCTATGCCTTGTTGGCGCAGGTTTGAGTCAACGAAAAGATCATACAAAGTGAAGATGCGTGCAGTGAACACCGAGCAAAAGGTTGGGTAGAGCTGGCAGAACCCGACAATCGCCTGGGTGGCGTTCTCTGCAACGAACACCTGGGACTCACTTTTTTCAATCCGCGCCCCGATATAGTCGGTCGCCCGCTGTAGGTCGGCATCCATCCTGTAGAACTGCCGATACGCATCAAACAGTACACCCACCGCTTCAACATCGTTCTGTTCAGCCAGGCGAATCTGGATGTCGCTCATGGATCACTCCTTGAAATGGGTGTTCAGTCTGAGGGGGCCTCAGAGCAATACCACCAAGACAGTCAGAGCGTACTTATCCTATTGACCGGGCGTTATCCCAAACCGGCACGTTCTAGATTGCGACACAGTTGTTCGGCGATGGGGCTCAAATCACGGTATTGCCGGCAACAGGAACCGCGCAATCACCGGCAAATGGTCCGAGATACGCAAGGTGTCGTCCTGCCGTACCTGGGCTTCGACCCGTTTGATCCGCGGGCTGTAGAACAGGTAGTCGACGGTGCGGTCGGGGCCGTTGAGGCCGGGGTCGTTCGGGTAGTGGGTCAGCCA
This sequence comes from Pseudomonas sp. RL_105y_Pfl2_101, assembly GCF_963970585.1. Taxonomy (NCBI): domain Bacteria; kingdom Pseudomonadati; phylum Pseudomonadota; class Gammaproteobacteria; order Pseudomonadales; family Pseudomonadaceae; genus Pseudomonas; species Pseudomonas sp. RL_105y_Pfl2_101. Next base: position 39,182 of record NZ_CAXAPG010000008.1, on the reverse strand, counting down.
GTGTGCGCGATCGATGCCGCTGGCCTCGTTGTTGGTGGGGATCATCGGGTATTTGTCCCACAACAGGTGCAAGGGGCTGTCGGCGGAGTAGGGCGTGCGTTGCTCGCTCGGCAGGCGCCGGTACTGGCCCAGGGGTAGCAGGTTGAAGTCGCCGCCGATCAGCCAGGGCTTGCCCGCGGATTCGAATTTATCCAAGGCCTTGGTCACGGCGGTGATTTGTTTGGGCAGGGCTTTGTTCGGCTCGGTGGCCCGTTCCAGGTGCGTGTTGAGCACCGCCAGCTGGCTGCCGTCGCTCAGCGGCAGATAGCTCACCAACAAGGCATTTTTCGGCTGGAACTGACGGCTGATGACGTTGGCGTCGGCCACCGGCAGTTGCACCCGTTCGGCATGGTCGATGCGGTAGCGACTCAGGGTCGCCAGTTGCCGGCCGACGCTGCCGAAAATGTGTGGGTCGGGGATGAAGTCGGCCTTCCAGTCGAAGGCGCTGGTGCCGCACGGATAGAGGTCGGCCAGCCTTTCCTGCAACAGCTTGAACTGGTCCTGGTAATCGCTGGCCTTGGCGCCCTTGTCCAGTTCCTGGAGCAGCACGACGTCCGGTTGCTCGTCGCGGATGACCCGTGCCACTTCATCGAGGCTGAAGGCCATGTCTTCCAGGGTCGGGTTTTCATCGTTGCCCTGGGCCAGGTCGTTCCAGAACACGTAGCGTTTGCCCGCAAGGAACTGGACGTTCCAGGTCATCACCTTCAAGGCCTGGCCGGGCACCAGCGGTGCTGCGTTGGCGGTGCAACTGACCGGCAAGGTTTCCCGGGGCTGTGGCCGCCAGGTCAGGCCGTAGATCGACAGGACGGCCAGGCTGAGGAACAACAGCAGGCCCAGCAAGGTGTAGCGCAGTAGACGGGTCATGGCTCGGCTTATGGGTGAAACGCGAAAGTGACCCCGAGCATACCCGAGAGCGGTTCTCAAGCCCAAGCCCTGGGCCCTCGCAGTGAGCGATCAGCGGTCGTCAGGTTTTGCTTCGATCAACATGAACATGCGGAACAGCACCACGCTGGTGAACAGTTGCAGGAAACTGTGGATGCTGTCGATCAGCAGGCTGAGCGCAGGGTTCTGAGGCGACGGATACACCGAGACGCTGACGCCTCTGAGCAGCCACAACGGGCCCATCACACAGAGAATACACAGCAGGATCCGCCAGAAGTTGCCGCGGGACATGTTCAGGCTTTCCTTCATCGCCGCCAGGGGTGTCAGGCCCCTGAGGACCAACAGGTATTCTCCAAAGGCCAGGGTCACCATCAGCCACAGGCCCGGCAGGAAGTACAACGACAGCCCCACCAGGATCAACAGTGTGTTGAGGGCCGTCAGCAAGGCAAAGCGTGGCCACAGGGTGAGGGCCGTTGCGAGCAGGTCACGGGTGCGTGGTGCTTCACCGCGACTGCGAGCGTCGAGAAACAGGATCAACGCGGCGGTGTACAAGGGGTACACCAACAACCCGACGATCACGCTGTAGCCGGGGAAACCCTCGGGGCCGACAGCGTTGCCCACGCCTTGCTGCAGCAAAGCCTCGAGTATGACCAAAGGCAGGCACAGCTGGGCGATCTGGCCCAGATGGCGCTTGAAGAAATACAAAGAGTCGCGCAGCACGTCAAACGGATTCATGGGTCGGTATCGCAGTTCAAAAAAGCGGTCCGACACTTTAACCGATCAGGCGCCCGCACAAGCAAACGTAAACATCAGGTAAAGACCATTGAAACCTATGCGGCGAGTCCTATTACTGGTGGGCACCGGTCTTCAGGATCGGAATGGTTTCTGCCCGGCAATCTAATGAGGTCGCCATGAACAGCGAAGAACAAACCCTGATCGATGGACTGTTTTCACGGCTGCAACAGGCCGAAAAGGATTCAGCCCCGCGCGATGCCCAGGCCGAGGCGCGGATCAAGGAACACCTGGCCAGCCAGCCAGCGGCGGGCTATTTCATGGCCCAGGCGGTTCTGGTGCAGGAGGCCGCGATCAAGCGCCTCGATGAACAGAACAAGCAACTCACCCAGCAAATCGAGCAATTGCAGGCCGAGCTGCAACGGACCCGTACCCAGCCATCGGTACCCAGTGGTGGCGCAGGCTTTCTGTCGAGCATTTTTGGTGGCAGCGCCCGGGATTCACGCCCGGCAAGCGTGCCGGCTTCCAGCGACGGAGGCAGGCGCGAACCGGCACAGCCGTCCTTCAATGCCCAGCCCCAACAGGGCTTGGGCGCGCCGCTCGGCAATTATGGCGCACCGCAGCAGCAGGCCCCGGCGGCGGGAAGCTTCCTGGGCGGTGCCCTGAAAACCGCGGCGGGCGTGGCCGGCGGCGTGATGCTGGCCCAAGGCATCAGCAGCCTGTTCCACAGTCACCAGCAACCGCAGGAAATCGTCGAGGTCATCAAGCAAGAGCCGGCCCAACCGGCCAACGACACCGCCAACAGCGGCTGGGGCGATGACCAACGGGTGGCCGATAACGACAGCTACGGCAACGACCCGGGCGGTTTCAGCGACGCCGACTACAGCGACGATTCTTCTTTCTTCGGCGACGACGATTCCTTCGTCTGAGCTGCCATTCGTCCGGGCTCACCGACGCCTCGGGCCGATTATTCGCGGAACAATCCTTCGGGCTGGCATACTGGGCGACTTTTCGGCCCAGGTGGTCTGTGTGCGTGTGCATCCAAGAGGAAACGCGGTGAAAAAAATTGCAGTGTTCGCCGATGTCCAGAACCTCTACTACACCGTGCGCCAGGCTTATGGTTGCCATTTCAACTACGCCGCGCTGTGGGCTGATGTCAGCAAACAGGGGCAGATCGTCGAGGCCTATGCCTATGCGATCGATCGCGGTGACAGCAAACAGCAGCAGTTCCAGCAGATCCTGCGCAACCTGGGCTTTGTCGTGAAGCTCAAGCCCTACATCCAGCGCAGCGACGGCTCGGCCAAGGGCGACTGGGACGTGGGCATCACGCTGGACATCATGGACGCCGCCGACCACGTCGATGAAGTGGTGCTGGCCTCCGGCGATGGCGATTTCGACATGTTGCTCGAACGCATCATCCAGAAGCACGGTGTGCAAGCCGTGGCCTATGGCGTGCCGGGATTGACCGCCAACTCGCTGATCCGCGCCGCCAGCCGCTATGTGCCCATCGAAGGCGCGTTGTTGCTCAAGAATTGATTTTCACGGAGTTCAAAAGGTTTGGAACGTATCGCAGTCATCGACTTTGAAACCACCGGGATCACCCCGAGCAGCAGTTGCCGGGCCACTGAAATCGCGGTGGTGATGCTCGAGCAAGGCCGGATCGTCGACCGCTACCAGAGCCTGATGAACGCCGGTGTGCGCGTCCCTGCGTTTATCGAGCAACTGACTGGCATCAGCAACACCATGCTGCGCAGCGCCCCGTCGGCGGAAAAAGTGATGAACGAGGTCAACGAGTTTGTCGGCACCACGCCGCTGCTGGCCCACAACGCTGCGTTCGACCAGAAGTTCTGGGATTTCGAGTTGGGACGCATCAAGCGCACCCGCTTGCAGAATTTTGCCTGTTCACTGTTGCTGGCCCGGCGCCTGATGCCGGCGGCGCCGAACCACAAGCTCGGCACGCTCAACGCGTTCGCTGGCTTGCCCCACACCGGCCAGGCTCACCGGGCCATGGCCGACGCCGAAATGGCCGCCAACCTCACCGCGCACCTGGCTTCGGAGCTGCGGCAAAAGCACGGGCTGCGGGAGCTGTCCCATGATTTGCTGTGCAGTTTGCAGAAAGTGCCGGCGGCGAAGATCAACGAGCACCTCAAGCGGCATCGCGGGTTCTGAATACACCACAAAACAACTGTGGGAGCGGGCTTGCTCGCGAATGCGGTGTGTCAGTCAACTGATAGGTTAATTGACACACCGCATTCGCGAGCAAGCCCGCTCCCACAGGTTGATCAGTGTTTGACCGTTTATTTCCCGTTACCTTCCAACTGCCCCAACGGCACGCGCTTTTCAATGGCGCTGGACAGCACGATCGAGGTCTTGCTGAAGCCGAACTTGGCGATGCGGTTGATCAATTCTTCCAGCTCGGGCATCGAACCCACTGCCGCTTGCATGATCACGCACGGGTCCCCGGTGACCCGGTGGCACTCGGTCAGTTGTGGGATCTTGCACAGTTCGTCGTAGGTCTTCTGGTTGCCGTGCTGGTTCATCCGCAATTCGATGACGCACTGCACCGGCAGGCCGATCTTTGCCATGTCGACTTTGGCTTGATAACCGGTGATGACGCCGCTGGCTTCCAGTTTGCTGACCCGTTCGGCCACGGCGGGGGCTGACAGGTTCACTTTGCGGGCCAGTTCAGCGTAGGACGCACGACCGTTGTCCAACAAAGCGCTGAGCAGCATGCGGTCGTATTTATCCACGGTTTGGCTTCCTGTTGGCGTGACTTTCGAAAACGCGATTTATAGCGCTGATCTCCGTGTTTTGAAAAGTGTATGGCTTTGATAAACAGGTTTTGTAACTTATTTTCCGTCTATCGCCTTTCTAGAATAAAGCCTCTCATTGTCCTGACTTCGAGCTGAACATGCCTGGCCTACGCCGTTTCCCCCTGCCATTGATCGCTGCTTTTTTTGCCTTGTACGTCATCTGGGGTTCGACCTACCTGGTGATTCGCATCGGTGTGGAGCATTGGCCGCCGCTGTTGCTGGCCGGGATTCGTTTTGTGCTGGCCGGTTCGCTGATGTATGGCTTCCTGCGCTGGCGCGGGGCACCGGCGCCGACCTGGGCGCAATGGAAGGCCGGGGCCATCATCGGCGTGCTGTTGCTCAGTTTTGGTAACGGCGCGGTCACTGTGGCCGAGCACACGGGCGTGGCGTCCGGGGTGGCGGCGTTGGCCGTGGCGACGGTGCCTTTGTTTACTTTGCTCTGCGGATATTTCTGGGGCACGCGTAATACCCGTCTGGAATGGGCGGGGATTGTGCTGGGGTTGATTGGCATCGCGATGCTCAACCTGGGCTCCAACCTGCAGTCCAGCCCGTTGGGTGCGACCTTGCTGCTATTCGCGGCGGCCTCCTGGGCCTTCGGTTCGGTGCTGAGCAAACACGTGCCGTTGCCGGCAGGGGCGATGGCCAGTGCCGTGGAAATGCTGGTGGGCGGCGTGGTGCTGTTGATCGGTAGCGTGGCCAGCGGCGAGCATCTGGACAGCATGCCGCCGCTGGAAGGTTGGTTCGCCTTGGCTTATCTGACCTGCTTCGGCTCGATCGTCGCTTTCAACGCCTACATGTACCTGCTCAAGCATGTGCGCCCGGCGGCGGCCACCAGTTATGCCTACGTCAACCCGGCCGTGGCGGTGTTGCTGGGGATCGTGTTCGCGGGTGAAACCATTGGCGCTGAAGAAAGTGTGGCGATGCTGGTGATCATCAGTGCCGTGGTGTTGATCGGATTGCCGCAGTGGCGTAAACCCAAGCCTGCGCCGGCCGCCGCCTGATTTAGGGTAAACTGCCGCGCATTGCACACCTTGCGCTGATTTTTCCTACGGTACTTCCATGACTTTCGCCACCCTTGGCCTGATCGAACCCTTGCTGCGCGCCCTCGAGACGCTCGGCTACCAGACTCCGACGCCGGTTCAGGCCCAAGCCATGCCGGCCGTGCTGGCCGGTCGCGACCTGATGGCCGCGGCCCAGACCGGCACCGGTAAGACTGCTGGTTTCGCCGTGCCGCTGTTGCAGTTGCTGACCACCGAAGGGCCGAAGGTCGCGGCCAACTCGGTGCGAGCGCTGATCCTGGTGCCGACCCGTGAGCTGGCTGAGCAGGTCCATGAAAGCGTGCGTCAGTACGCGCAAAACCTGCCGCTGAGTACCTACGCCGTGTACGGCGGCGTCAGCATCAACCCGCAAATGATGAAGTTGCGCAAAGGCGTCGACTTGTTGGTCGCCACGCCGGGGCGTCTGCTCGACTTGTTCCGCCAGAACGCGCTGAAGTTCAACCAGTTGCAGACTCTGGTGCTGGACGAAGCCGACCGCATGCTCGACCTGGGCTTCTCCGAGGAGCTGGCGAATATCTACAAGGCATTGCCGAAGAAGCGCCAGACCCTGTTGTTCTCGGCGACTTTCTCCGACGCGATCCGCTTGCTGGCCGGACAGATGCTCAACGATCCGCTGAGCATTGAGGTGAGCCCGCGCAACGTGGCTGCCAACACCGTCAAGCAATGGGTGGTGACGGTGGACAAGAAACGCAAGCCGGAACTGTTCGTGCACTTGATGCGCAAGAACAAGTGGAAGCAGGTGCTGGTCTTTGCCAAGACCCGCAACGGCGTCGATGCGCTGGTGGAAAAACTCCAGGGCCTGGGCGTCAACGCCGACGGCATCCACGGTGACAAACCCCAGGCCACCCGCCAGCGCGCGCTGGACCGCTTCAAGGCCAGCGAAGTGCAGATCCTGGTAGCCACCGACGTTGCCGCCCGTGGCTTGGATATCGAGGATTTGCCGTTGGTGGTGAACTTCGACCTGCCGATCGTCGCCGAGGACTACATCCACCGCATCGGCCGTACCGGTCGGGCGGGCTCGACCGGGGAAGCGATTTCTCTGGTCTGCGCCGACGAAGTGAACCTGTTGTCGGCCATCGAGATGCTGACGCGCCAGACGCTGACGCGTCAGATGGAACAGGACTTCGAGCCTGAACATCGGGTACCGGACACCGATGCCAGCGGCCAGGTGATCAAGAAGCCGAAAAAGCCGAAGAAACCGAAAGCTTCGGGTGGTGGCGGCAAGCGCAACCTGGGCAAGTGGGTGGACAGCGGCGAAGCCTCGCCTGTGGAACCTTCGGTCAAGCCTGTGCGCAAAGTCCCGGTGTTCAATACTGGGCCGCGTAAGCGCAAGCCTTGATATCAAAACCTGGGAGCCGTAGGAGCCGTAGGAGCCGTAGGAGCCGCTCGTCAGCTCCTACGGATTCAACCGTTCAGGAATTCCAGGATTCCTAAACCTGCTGCCCGGCCACTGGCAAAGCAGGCCGTGAGCAGGTAACCGCCGGTCGGCGCTTCCCAATCGAGCATTTCTCCGGCGCAGAAAACGCCAGGCAATTGCTTGAGCATCAGGCGTTCATCCAGGGCCTCGAAGGTCACGCCACCGGCGCTGCTGATGGCTTCGTCCAGAGGGCGGGTCTTCACCAGGGTCAGCGGCAAGGCCTTGATCGCCTGGGCCAGCCGCGCCGGGTCAGTGAAACACTCGGCCGGCGTGAGCTCGCGCAACAGCGCTGCCTTGACGCCGTCGATCCCCAGTTGGCCGTGTAAGTGCTTGGCCATCGAGCGAGAGCCGCGTGGCTTGCTCAGGGCTTGCTGGATCTTATCCACAGGCCGGCCCGGCAGCAGGTCCAGATGGATCGTCGCGCTGCCGTGTTGGTTGATGGCTTCGCGAACCGGCGCCGACAGGGCGTAGACCAGACTGCCTTCGAGGCCAGTGGCGGTGACCACGCATTCACCGAGGCGCGGTACATCGTCGTTCAGGCCGATGGCGATGTTCTTTAGTGGGGCGCCAGCGAATTTGCTGATCATCAGGTCGCTCCAGGCCTCTACCTCAAACCCACAGTTACTCGGTTGCAATGGCGCCAGGGCCACGCCGCGTTGTTCCAGCGCCAGCATCCAGGCGCCGTCAGAGCCCAGTCGTGACCAACTGCCACCACCCAGCGCCAGCAGTGTCGCGTCGGGGCGTAGGGTTTTCTCGCCTTCCGGACTCGTTATTCTCATGCTGCCATCGGGGTTCCAGCCGAGCCAGCGGTGGCGCGTGTGGATCGTCACGCCGGCATCGCGCAGGCGCTTGAGCCAGGCGCGCAGCAGCGGGGCGGCTTTCATGTCGGTAGGAAATACCCGCCCGGAGCTGCCGACAAAGGTGTCGATGCCCAATCCGTGAATCCATGTGCACAACTCATTCGCACCGAATGCCCGCAGCAGCGGGGCAATGTTCGGCGCACGTTCGCCATAGCGGGAGAGGAAGACCGGGAAGGCTTCGGAGTGGGTGATGTTCATGCCGCCCACGCCGGCCAGCAGGAATTTTCGGCCTACCGATGGCATGCCGTCGTACAGGTCGACCCGCAGGCCCGCCTGGCTCAACACCTCGGCCGCCATCAGGCCGGCGGGGCCGCCGCCGATGATGGCGATGTTTGGGGTGTGGGGTAGGGGCGCTTGGGTCATGGCGAGCGATGTCTGGAGGATCAAGGAGGGCATTCTATCAGCTTGGTCCACATGATCTGAGGCCGGAATCCGTGTAGGCGCTGTCGAGCGCAGCGAGGCTGCGATCTTGTCCCTGACAATTGAGTCGCGAGCGAAAGATCAAGATCAAAAGACCGCAGCCTTCGGCAGCTCCTACGGGGCATCCACAGGCATTGTGGGTAAAGCCCAGGGTTCAGTGACAACCTGATGACGTCCAGACCCTATGTGCGCTGTGGTGCAGGATCCCGTGGCGGCGGGCCAGGGCCTGGCGATCCTTGCTGTAGCCACCCCCGATCACGCCGACCACCGGGATGTCGCGTCCCAGGCAATGGCGCATGACGCTCTCGTCCCGGGCGGCGAGGCCTTCGTCGGTCAGCTTCAGGTAGCCGAGGGCGTCATCCTTGTGTACGTCGACGCCGGCGTCATACAGCACCAGGTCCGGCTGATAGAGCGGCAGCAAGTAGTTGAGCGCATCGTCCACCACCTTCAAATAAGCCGCGTCTTCCATGCCCATTGGCAGGGGGATGTCCCAGTCGCTTTGCGCCTTGCGTGCAGGAAAATTCTTTTCGCAGTGCAAGGAAACGGTCACGGCGTCCGGGGTGTCATGGAGTATTCGGGCGGTGCCGTCGCCCTGGTGCACATCGCAGTCGAAAATCAGCACCCGCGAGACCCGGCCGCTGGCCAGGAAATAGCGGCTGATCACCGCCAGGTCGTTGAAAATGCAGAACCCGGCCGGGTGGTCGTAGTGGGCGTGATGGGTGCCGCCGGCCAGGTGGCAGGCTAGCCCGTGCTCAAGGGCTTGTTCGGCGGCCAGGAGCGAGCCGCCCACGGCGCGCACCGTTCGGCGGGCCAGGGCTTCGCTCCAGGGCAGGCCAAGTCGCCGTTGGTCTTCGCGGGACAACTCGCCGCCCATGTAGCGTTCGATATAAGCACGGTCGTGGGCCAGGGCGAGAATGTCCGGCGGACACAGCGACGGGCGCAGCAGGTCGGCGTCGCGGGTCAGGCCGCTGTCCACCAGGTGATCGCGCAACAGGCGAAACTTGTCCATGGGGAAACGGTGTTCCGCCGGGAAGTCGGGGCTGTAGTCTTCGTGATAGATAAGCGGCAGCGACATGGTGTTTTCAGTAGTGAGTGAGTGACGGATCCTACCAGCGATGTAGGCTTTGCACGAAAAGTGCCTGCGCGACGATCATGCTGCGTTGAAAACAGGCTCGGAATGCTCATTTACAACCAGTAAAGTCGAGCGCGACTCCGGGCGTTCCTCACCTGTTTTCGCCTTGCCTGATCGCCGCTTGGCGACTTTTCGTACAAAACCTAGACTCATGGGGCATGGAAGGGGAGTGAAAATGGAGCCGATACTGGAACTGGAAAGCGCACGACTGCTGTTGCGGCAGTGGCGCGATGATGACTTGCCGGAATTTTCCACCATGTGTGCAGACCCGCACGTGATGCGTTATTTCCCGGTGCGCCTGAGCCGTCTGGAAAGCGCTGCCCTGATCGGTCGCGTGCGGGGGCATTTCGCCGAGCATGGTTTTGGTTTGTGGGCCCTGGAGCGCAAGGACACCGGCGCCTTCATTGGCTTCACTGGGCTGCTTGTGGTCGGGTTCGATGCGCCTTTCACACCGGCTATCGAGATCGGCTGGCGCCTGGCCCGAGAGCACTGGGGCCTGGGGTATGCCAGCGAAGCGGCGTGGACCGCCTTGCGTTGTGCTTTCGACCAGTTGACGCTGGACGAAGTGGTGGCGTTCACCGCTGTCGATAACCTGCCATCGCAAAAGGTCATGCAGGCCATTGGCATGCAGCACGAGCCGGCTGACGACTTCGAACACCCGACACTCGCCGTCGGTCATCCATTGCGTCACCATGTGCTCTATCGCATCAATCGTGAGCAGTGGCTACAGACCCTGCACGGTTAGCCGACACGGACGTTTACAATGCCCGCCAGAGTGGCCCGGGCCAACAATCGATCCACCGCGTAGATTGCGCGGTATTGCGCTGTGTGAGGAAAGTCTGAATGAGCCATGTGTTGGAAGATCTGGTCGACCTGCTGACCCTGGAACCGATCGAAGAAAACCTGTTTCGCGGGCGTAGCCAGGACCTGGGGTTTCGCCAGTTGTTCGGCGGCCAGGTGCTGGGCCAGTCGTTGTCGGCGGCCAGCCAGACCGTGGAAGAGGCGCGCCATGTGCATTCGATGCACGGATATTTCCTGCGTCCGGGCGACGCCGCGTTGCCGGTGGTCTACCAGGTGGACCGGGTGCGCGACGGTGGCAGCTTCAGCACTCGCCGGGTGACGGCGATCCAGAAGGGCAACCCGATTTTCACCTGCAGTGCGTCGTTCCAGTACGACGAAGAGGGTTTTGAGCACCAGAGCAGCATGCCGCAAGTCGTCGGGCCGGAGAACCTGCCGTCCGAGCTGGAACTGACCCAGCAGCGCGCGCACCTGCTGCCTGAGCACATGCGTGAAAAACTGCTGTGCGCCAAGCCGATCGAGGTGCGACCGGTCACCGAAAAAGACCCTTACAACCCGCAACCGGCCGACCCGGTCAAATACGTGTGGTTTCGTGCCGATGGCGCCCTGGCGGATTCACCGGCCTTGCACAAATACCTGCTGGCCTACGCGTCGGACTTCGGCCTGTTGACCACTTCGCTGCTGCCCCACGGCAAATCGGTGTGGCACAAAGACATGCAGGTCGCCAGCCTCGACCACGCCTTGTGGTTCCACGCCGACCTGCGCGCCGATGACTGGTTGCTCTACGCCATGGACAGCCCGTGGGCCGGCAATTCTCGCGGGTTCTCCCGTGGCAGCGTGTTCAACCGTGCCGGGCAACTGGTGGCCTCGGTGACCCAGGAAGGCCTGATTCGCCATCGCAAGGACTGGGCATGAGCCTGGCCGAGGTTCGTCACTGGGTGTTCGACATGGACGGCACGCTGACGATCGCCGTGCATGACTTCGCGGCGATCCGCGTGGCCCTGGCGATTCCGGCCGAAGATGACATCCTCACTCATCTGGCGGCGTTGCCGGCTGATGAAGCCGCGGCCAAGCATGCCTGGCTGCTGGAGCATGAACGGGACCTGGCGCTGGGCTCCAGGCCCGCGCCGGGGGCGGTTGAACTGGTGCGAGAGCTGGCCGGGCGCGGTTATCGCCTGGGCATCCTCACCCGCAACGCCCGCGAACTGGCCCACGTCACCCTCGAAGCCATCGGCCTGGCGGACTGTTTCGCCGTGGCGGATGTGCTGGGCCGCGACGAAGCACCGCCCAAGCCTCACCCCGGCGGCCTGTTGAAGTTGGCCGAGGCCTGGAACGTGGCGCCCGAGGCGATGGTGATGGTGGGCGATTACCGTTTCGACCTGGATTGTGGCCGTGCGGCGGGGGCGCGGACGGTGCTGGTGAACCTGCCGGACAATCCGTGGCCAGAACTGACAGATTGGCATGCGCGCGATTGTTCGGCGTTGCGGCGGATGTTGTCGGCTTGAGCGTTTGATTGACTGATCGATCGCTATCGCGAGCAGGCTCGCTCCCACAAGGAGATTTCTGTTGGTCGCGAAATTTGTGTCCACACCCGATCTACTGTGGGAGCGAGCCTGCTCGCGAAGAGGCCCTGTAAACCACCGCAAACCTTACTGACCAAACATAACCTTCAACCCCTCGGGCGAATTGAACATCCCACTCCCATCGTGCCCCACCCCAGGCACTTCGATCAGCCGCTGGTTCAACCCCTCGGGATGACGCCGGGTCAGGTAGTCGAAAAAGAAATGCCCGCGCAGTAACCGATACGGTCCCTGGGTTTGTGCTTCACAGCCTTTATCCAGCGCCGGATGTTCCGGGTCGGTGTCTTGTTGCCCGAGCAAATAGACGATGTCGCGCTTGGCGTAGTGATCTTCCAGTTGCGCAGGTGTTTGCCCCGCCGCGTAGGCTGGCAAGTTCTGCAGGCCGTATTTCCAGCGGTTGAAGCCAGGACAACTGGCAGGGTCGAAAGCCATGGGCCGTTGCGCATCGAAGTAGGCATAGGACGACGGGTTGGCGATGACAAAACGTGGGTTGATCCGGTATTGGCCGTGGGCAAGCAGGGCATAGCGCTGCACGACCTGGGCGCCGCCGGAATGGCCGGCGATGACGATCTCTTTCACTTCAGGAAGCTGTTGCCGGTCACTGACTCGGGCAATGATGTCGTCGAGGACCTGAAAGGAGCTGACGGGATTTGCCCCTGTGGACAGACCGCCCGCCATCCAGTCGTTGCCTTTCCAGCGCAGGAGGTCATTGGGCAATTGATGGCGCGCCACGTCCTGTTCGTTGAGAAACTGCGGGGCGATGATCAGGGTAGTGCCCAGTTGCTCGGCCTGTCCGACAGCCTTTTCGGCGCTGTTGAGGTAGGTGTCGGCATTGCGCAGCCGACCGTGGAGGATGATCAACACGCGCTGGATGGACGCCGGCGGTGGGCTTACGCCGACGGCCATGGCACCGCTCTTGAACTGCAGTCGCCCTTGGGCGACCACGTTGACGCCGCGTTGATCGGCCTGAGCAATGGCGCAGCACAGCATCAGCCCGATCAACGCCCCCCACTTCATCTACAGGGTTTTCGCCGCGAACGTGTCGCACTGGCTGACCTGGCCCTGGGCGAACCCGGTCTTGAACCAGCGCACCCGCTGCACCGAGGTGCCGTGGGTGAAGGAATCCGGCACCACGCGGCCCTGGCCTTGTTGCTGCAAGCGGTCATCGCCGATGGCATTGGCGGCGTTCAAGGCCTCCTCGATGTCTCCCGGCTCCAGCCAGTTCAGGCGTTTTTGCGCATGGTTGGCCCATACACCCGCCAGGCAATCGGCCTGCAACTCCTGGCGTACCAACAAGCCGCCATCGCCCTCCATCTGCCGGCCTTGCTGGCGTGCTTCCTGGACTTTCGCCGACACGCCGAGCAGCGTCTGCACATGGTGTCCGACTTCGTGGGCAATGACGTAGGCCTGGGCGAAGTCCCCGGAGGCAGCGAAGCGTTGGGACATTTCCTTGAAGAAGCTCATGTCCAGGTAGACCTGGCGGTCTGCCGGGCAATAGAACGGGCCGGTCGCCGACGAGGCGAGGCCACAGGCAGAGTTGACCCGACCGCTGAACAACACCAGTTTGGGTTGCTGGTATTGGCGTCCGGCCTGCTGGAAAACCTGGCCCCAGGTGTCTTCGGTATCGCCAAGGATCGAGCGCACGAACTCGGCCTGTTCGTCGTTGGCCGGCGGTGCCTGGCGGGTCTGTGAAGTGGTGGGCGCGGATTGATCCATCTGCCCGGCCAGTTGCCCGAGAATCTGCATCGGGTCCTGGCCGGTGATCCAGCCGATGCCAACGATGAGGAGGATGGCCGTCAGGCTCAGTCCCTTGCCGCCGCCGAAGCGCATCCCGCCACCGCCCCCACCGTCACCGCGAGCGTCCACCACGTTGTCACTGCGGCGACCTTTTTTCCATAACATGTGGGTGTTCCTCTGATTGACCGGGGTGTTACTGCACTGTCGTTGCGGTGAGTTTAGCTTTTGGGGCGTCAGGATGCGCGTGATGCTTGAGCTTTCAGGCAACAGGCGCGGGGTTTGGTTCATCAGGGCATGAATGAAGAGCGCGCCAGTTCCAGAATTTGAATTACACTTTGTGCATTCTGGAATCGACGAACTTACCTTTGGATCGCTCATGGCTGGCAGTCAAATCGAACGGGTTTTCAATGTGCTGGAAAGCCTCGCCAGCGACCCTCGCGGCTGGCCGCTGCTAGGCTTGGCCGAACACTTGCAGATTCCCAAGAGTGCCACCCACCGTTTGCTCGCCGAACTGATGCGCCTGGGCTATGTGCGCCAGAATCCCGAGAACCTGCGTTATCACTTGGCGACCCGCTTGGTCGCCATGGGCTTTCGTTATCTGTCGCGAAGCGGTGCCGACATCGTCCAGCCAGTGCTCGATCGCTTGGCACTGGGAACGGGTGAACTGGTGCGCCTGGGTGTCATCGAAGGGGAGTGCCAGACCTGGATCGCCAAGTCCCAGGGGGCCCGTTCCGGCTTGCGCTACGACCCGGACATGGGGCGTGAGACGCCGTTGTCCTATACCGCGTCGGGCCATGCCTGGCTGGCTTGCATGACTGACACCGAGGCGTTGGCGCTGGTGGCGCGCCAAGCCGTGCCAATACCGGCGGACGCAGGGCCAAACGCGCCACGCAGCGCGGCTGAACTGCTCGAGTACCTGCACCAGGCCCGCGAACAAGGCTATGCCTGTGTCGAGGAAAGTTCGGCGATCGGCACGTCGGCCATTGCCGCTGTGGTCCGTCATCCATCGGATGGCCGAGCCATCGGCGTGTTGAGTGTCGCCGGCCCCAGTGCACGAATGACGCGCACACGCTTGCATGAGCTGGCACCGACCTTGCTGGCGTTTGCCGAGGAGTTATCGCAAGCCAGTCAGGCCTCGGAGTTGTTCAGCTGAATACGGTCTCATCCGTCACAGGCAAGCCTTGCTCCCTACATCACGCAACGCAGGACTCCTACATGACTGTCAGCACTCCGCTTTCCGGCGTCAATCAGGCTTTCAAGGGCATCCTGCTTATTCTGGTGGCGACGTTTCTGTTCTCCAGTCATGACGCCTTGGCGAAATATCTCTCGGGTTTTTACCCGATCATCATGGTGGTCTGGGCACGTTACGTGGTGCACACGTTGTTGATGGCCGGTATTTTCCTGCCGCGCTCGGGGCTGCGGGTCCTGCGGACCAAGCGTCCTTTGTGGCAACTGGCCCGGGCGCTGTGCCTGCTGGGCACCAGCCTGTTCTTCACCACGGCGCTGTTGTATATCCCGCTGGCCGAGGCGACGGCGGTCAACTTTCTCGCGCCCGTGCTGGTCACCGCGTTGTCGGTGCCATTGCTGGGCGAACACGTAACACGCGGCCAATGGATCGCGGTGATCTTCGGCTTTATCGGGGTGTTGATCATCGTCCATCCGGGCGGGGATCTGTTCACCCCGGCGGTGATATTGCCATTCTGTTCGGCGCTGTTTTTCTGTTTCTACCAACTGCTCACGCGCAAGCTCAGCGAGATCGACAGCCCGACCACTAGCAACTTCTTCGCCGGCCTGTGCAACACCTTGGTGATGAGCGCGCTGGTGCCGTTCTTCTGGCAAGTGCCGAGCCTGTTGCACGGTGCGATGATGCTGGCGCTGGGAGCTTGCGGGATGACGGCGCACCTGATGCTGACCCAGGCCTTCCGCTTTGCCGCCCCGGCGCTGCTCGCGCCGTTCGGGTACTGCCAGATCGTGTTTGCCGGGCTGCTGGGCTGGGTGTTGTTCAACCATACGCCGACGCTGACCACCGTGGTGGGCATCACCTTGATCTGCTTGAGTGGGTTGGCGGCGGCGTGGCAACAGCGGCGGGTTTAGCACGAACTGTGGAGGGATTGATTGTGGGAGCAAGGCTTGCCCGCGATGAAGGCACCTCGGATCACTTAGGACCGCATCGTCTTAATCGCGGGCAAGCCTTGCTTCCACAGTGGGATAAATAATCCCGGGCTGACTCGAATCAGTTTTCCAGCGTAGGCACCTTGCGCGGTGCCATGAAGTACAACCAGGTCAGGGCAATGAAGTACATCGCCGGGATCAGGGTGAACAGCACGGTGTAGTTGTTGTTAGTGATCGTGAGGATGTGGCCCACCAGTTGGGTCATGAACATCCCGCCGATGGCCGCGCACATGCCGCCAAAACCAAACACCGTACTCATCATGTGCTTGGGCGTGTAGTCCATGACCAGGCTCCAGATGTTGGCGGTCCAGGCTTGATGCGCGCCGATGGCCAGGGAGATGGCAAACACTGCCACCCACAAGCTGCTGGAGCCGGCGGCCAGGATCACGCCGATGATGCAGCAGGCGAACAGCAGCATGGACACCAGTCGCGCCTTGATCGGATTGAGGCCGCGGCCGATCAGGAACGAAGACAGGATGCCGCCGCCGACGCTGCCGAAGTCGGCGGTGAGGTAGATGATGATCAGCGGGATGCCCATCTGGGTCACGTTGATGCCCAGGTTGTATTGCTGGTTCAGGAACGGCGGCAGCCAATAGAGGTAGAACCAGAACACCGGGGCGGTGATCGAATAGGCCAGGGCGAACGCCCAGGTGCCGCGCATGCGCAGGATGCGTGAGAACGGCACGCGGACCTGGTCCGGTTCGTCCTGGGCCTGGATGTAGTCCAGTTCCGACTGTTTGACGGAGGGGTGGTCCTCGGGGTTGAAGTATTTCAGGCCCCAGAACAGCAGCCAGATCCCGCCCAGCGCGGCCATGCACAGGAACGCCGCCTGCCAGCCCCACACGTGCAGGATCAGTGGCAGCAGCATCGGGGTGAACATCGCGCCGACGTTGGTCCCGGCGTTGAATATACCGGTGGCTACGGCTCGCTCGCCCGCCGGGAACCACAGCCGTGTGGTCTTCACGCAGGCCGGGTAGTTGGCGGCTTCGGTGAGGCCGAGGATGAAGCGGCAGACCATGAAGCCCACCGCCGAGGTGGCCAGGCCGTGGGCGCCGGTCGCCAGGCTCCAGAGCAGCACGGCGCAGAAGAACACGCGCTTGACGCCGATCCGGTCGATCAGCCGCCCTTGCAACACGAAGCCGACGGCATAACCGACCTGGAACCAGAAGTTGATGTTGGCGTAGTCCATCGCCGTCCAGCTCATTTCCTTGGCCAGGATAGGCTGCATGACGCCCAGGGCGGCGCGGTCGATGTAGTTCAGGGTGGTGGCAAAAAATACCAGGGCGAGCATCCCCCAACGGGTCTTGCCCACGGCCATGGCGCCGCGGATCTTGTCACCGATGCTGCCGGTGGAGACTTCCAGGCCGGGGGCCAGGCGGGAACTTTGGGAAGGGATCATAGCGTGTACCCGCTTTTGAAATTCTTATGGTTGGTCTGGGGCAGTCCATCGAGGTCGGCAGGGCCGGCGTCAATGTGGGAGCGATGGTGCGCAGTGAGCAAAAATTCGTCAATTCGGCGATTGGCATTTTGTTCGATAATCGCCCAAAAAACTAACTGGATGGTACATATTAAATTGCTGAAAGAAACCGGCAGCTCAATAATCGGCTCACTCTTTTAAAAGCATTTTCAAAAGCGGCGCACCTTTTGTAGCCGATGCCTGTCCCGGGAGCCGAAGTCATGCAGCGTTCCATTGCCACCGTTTCCTTGAGCGGTACCTTGCCGGAAAAACTCGAAGCCATTGCCGCCGCCGGTTTTGATGGGGTGGAAATCTTTGAGAACGACCTTCTCTACTACGATGGCAGTCCTCGGGAAATCAGGCAGATGTGCGCCGACCTGGGCATCGCCATCACGTTATTCCAACCGTTTCGCGACTTCGAAGGTTGCCGCCGCGATCGCCTGTCGCGCAACCTGGAACGGGCCGAGCGCAAGTTCGACCTGATGCAGGAACTGGGCACCGACCTGGTGCTGGTGTGCAGCAACGCCTCGGCCGACAGCGTCGGCGATGAACAGATGCTCATCGATGACCTGCGCCTGCTGGCCGAGCGGGCCGGGGCGCGCGGCTTGCGTATCGGTTATGAAGCGCTGGCCTGGGGTCGGCACGTGAATACTTATCAACAGGTCTGGAACATCGTGCGCCAGGCCGATCACCCCAGCCTCGGTGTGTTGCTCGACAGCTTTCATACCTTGTCCCTCAAGGGCGATCCGAGCGCGATCGCCGAGATTCCCGGCGACAAGATCTTCTTCGTGCAAATGGCCGACGCGCCGATCCTGGCCATGGATGTCCTGGAATGGAGCCGGCATTTCCGTTGTTTCCCTGGGCAGGGCGAGTTCGACTTGCCGGGGTTCCTGGCGCCGATCATCAAGAGTGGCTACACCGGGCCGCTGTCGCTGGAAATCTTCAACGACGGTTTCCGGGCCGCGCCGCCACGGGCCAATGCCGCCGACGGCCTGCGCTCGCTGCTGTACCTGGAAGAAAAAACCCGCCAGCGCCTGGCCGAAGAGGCGTGCGCCATAAGCAATGCCGACATTCTGTTCGCCACGCCGCCGGCCAGCGAATACGACGGCATCGAATTCCTCGAGTTCGCCGTGGACGATAACCTCGGCGCCAAGCTTTCCCATTGGCTGGAGCGGCTGGGGTTCGTCAAGGCTGGCCAGCATCGATCCAAGAATGTGAGCCTCCTGCGCCAGGGCGACATCAACCTGATCCTCAACAGCGAACCGTACTCGTTCGCCCACAGTTTTTTCGAAGCCCACGGACCTTCGTTGTGTGCCACCGCCGTGCGCGTGAAAAGCAGTGTCAGCGCCCTGGAGCGGGCCATTGCCTACAAAGGCCAGCCCTATCGTGGGTTGGTGGGCCCCAATGAACTGGAGTTGGCGGCGGTGCGTGCACCGGATGGCAGCCTGATTTACCTGGTGGATCAGCAGGCCGATGTCTATGGCACCGATTTCAACCTGCAGCCGGGTGCTGTCATTGGGGCCGGGCTCAAGCGCATCGACCACATGGCGATGGCGCTGCCGGCCGACAGCCTCGACAGTTGGGTGCTGTTCTACAAGAGCCTGCTGGATTTCGAGGCCGACGACGAAGTCGTCCTGCCCGACCCTTATGGCTTGGTAAAAAGCCGTGCGCTGCGCAGCCGCTGCAGTTCGATCCGCTTGCCGCTGAACATTTCCGAAAACCGCAACACCGCAATCTCACACGCGCTGTCGAGTTATCGCGGCTCCGGTGTGCATCACATAGCCTTCGACTGTGATGACATCTTTGCCCAGGTCAGTCGTGCCAAAGAGGCGGGCGTGCCGTTGCTGGACATCCCGCTCAATTACTACGACGACCTGGCGGCGCGTTTCGATTTCGACGACGAGTTCCTTAGCGAGCTGGCCTACTTCAACGTGTTGTACGATCGTGACACCCAGGGGGGCGAGCTGTTCCACGTCTACACCGAGCCGTTCGAAGGGCGGTTTTTCTTCGAGATCATCCAACGCAAGAACGGTTACGCCGGTTACGGTGCTGCCAATGTCGCGGTGCGCCTGGCGGCCATGGCCAAGTCCCGCAGCGGTGGTTTGCGGCACGCCAAGTTGTAGGCAAATCGTAAACGTGGCGGTAATGGGCGGTGTCCTGGCTTCCTTCAGTGCACGGTGCGGCCCATAATCGCCAGCCTGTGCAGTGATGGCCGTGAGCCCCGCAATGACTATGAATCCAGAGCTTTCCGCAGCGCCCGACGAACCCGTCGCCACGCCGCGCAAGAGTCGCAAGAACAACCCGGAGAAGACCCGGGAAAACATTCTTCAGGAAGCCATCGTCGAGTTCGTCCAGCAGGGCCTGTCCGGGGCCCGGGTCGACGCCATCGCCGAGCGCATCCACACGTCCAAGCGCATGATTTACTACTACTTCGGCAGCAAGGAGCAGTTGTACGTCGAGGTGTTGGAAAAACTCTACGGTGATATCCGCACCACCGAGAACCGCCTGCATCTGGCGGAACTGGCCCCGGTCGAGGCGATTCGGCGCCTGGTGGAGTTCACCTTCGACCACCACGATTGCAATGTGGATTTCGTGCGCATCGTCTGCATCGAGAACATCCACAACGCCGAGTACGTGAAGCAGTCAGGCGTGATCAAGGCGATGACCAATACCATCCTCGATTCCCTGGGCGTGATTCTGCGGCGCGGCGCTGAAGAGGGCGTGTTCCGTGCCGGCCTCGAGCCGCTGGATGTGCATCTGCTGATCAGTTCGTTCTGTTTTTACCGGGTGTCCAATCGCCAGACGTTCGGGGAGATCTTTCAGATCGACCTGTCGGATGAAGCGATCAAGCAGCGGCATCGGCAGATGGTCTGTGAATCGGTATTGAGATACTTGCAGGCCTGATTCTGGAACCCCTGTGGGAGTATCACTAGACATTAATGATTCATGCTTTGGAAATGCGCCAGCATCCGCTGCGCATCTGGCGCCACGCCGCTGAACAGTTCGAAGGCCTTCACCGCCTGGAACACGGCCATGTTGCCGCCATCCAGTGTGCGGCAGCCGACCGCGCGGGCGTTGCGCAGCAGTTCGGTTTCCAGCGGGAAGTAAACGATTTCCGCGACCCACAAAGCGCCGCGCAACAGCTCGATCGGCACTGGCATGCCCGGTAGTTTTGCCATGCCCATGGGCGTGCTGTTCACCAGGCCATCGGCCTCGGCCATGGCGGTGGGCAGATCATGCCCTGCGCGCGCGCGGCCAGCGCCGAAGTGTTGATTCAAGTTGTTGGCCAGTGCCTCGGCACGGCGGACCTCGACGTCAAAAATGCTCAGGGTTTCTACGCCCTCCATCAACAGCGCATGGGCCACCGCCGCGCCGGCGCCACCGGCGCCCATCTGGACCACGCGCTTGCGCGCCACATCCCCCAGGCCGCGACGAAAACCTTCGGCGAACCCCAGGCAGTCGGTGTTGTGGCCGATGCGCTTGCCGTCCTTGAGCACCACGGTATTGACCGCGCCGATACCGCGGGCCTCGGGTGACAACTCATCGAGCAGCGGGATGATCGCCTGCTTGCAGGGGAAGGTAATGTTCAGGCCGGTGAAGTCCATGCGCTCGGCGGCCACCAGTAGATCGGCCAGGGCGCCGCTGTCGAGTTTCAGCGCATCGAGGTCGATCAGCCGATAGAGGTAACGCATGCCTTGGGCATTGCCCTCATGCTCATGCAGCGCAGGTGTGCGAGAGGCCTGGATGCCCGCGCCGATCAGACCGGCCAGCACAGTGATATTCGACATGCTCATCAACCCTTCAACCGCTGACTGAAGTGTTCAAGGGCCAGGCGATAACCATGGCTGCCAAACCCGCACATCACGCCAATGGCGACGGATGAGACGAAGGAGTGATGACGGAAGGTTTCACGGGCGTGGACGTTGGACAGGTGGACTTCAATGACCGGTACTTCGCTGGCCACCAGGGCATCGCGGATCGCCACGGAGGTGTGGGTCCAGGCCGCCGGGTTGATGACGATACCGGCGCACCGGCCACGGGCGCCGTGAATCCAGTCCAGCAGCTCGCCTTCCTGGTTGGTCTGGCGAAATTCCACCGCCAGGCCGAATTCTTCGGCAGCGCGGCCGCACAGTGCCGAGATGTCAGCCAGGGTTTCATGGCCATAAGTCGCCGGCTCGCGGGTGCCGAGCAGGTTCAGGTTCGGGCCGTTGAGCACCAGAACGATCGGAGGCATCGCAATTTCTCCACATTTTTATTGTTGGTGTCGGCGGGGTTTCAGCCGTTGGAGATAAATTGTACTAGATGGTTAATTGGGTCAAATAAAGCAGCCGACATCGGCCAATAAGTGTTCGATGATCGAACATGACCGTTGTCGGGAGGTGAGGGAGGGCAATGGTGGCGAGGGGATTTATCCCCATGTAGGAGCTGCCGAAGGCTGCGATCTTTTGGACACTCAAGTGTCTGGGGAAAGATCGCAGCCTCGTTGCACTCGTCAGCTCCTACCGCCGAGTCAACAACACCCCGGATTCCATGTGGTGGGTCCAGGGAAATTGATCGAACAACGCGCAGCGCGTGATGCGGTGGGTGTCGTTCAGTTGCGCGATATTCGCGGCGAGGGTGTCAGGGTTGCAGGAGATGTACAGGATGTTGTCGAAACGTCGGGTCAGCTCGCAGGTGTCCGGGTCCATGCCGGCGCGAGGCGGGTCGACGAAGACGCTGCCGAATTCGTAGCTTTTCAGGTCGATGCCATGCAGGCGACGGAACGGCCGGACTTCGTTCAGGGCTTCGGTCAGCTCTTCGGCGGACAGGCGCACCAGCGTGACGTTATCCACAGCATTCTCGCTGAGGTTGCTCAGCGCGGCGTTCACCGAGGTCTTGCTGATTTCGGTGGCCAGCACTTTGCGCACGCGGGTGGCCAGGGGCAGAGTGAAGTTGCCGTTGCCGCAGTACAACTCCAGCAGATCGTCGTTGCGATCGCCCAGCGCTTCATAAGCCCAGTTGAGCATCTTCTGGTTCACCGTGCCGTTGGGCTGGGTGAAGGCGCCTTCGGGCTGGCGATAGCTGAAGGTGCGCGTGCCCACTTCGAGCTTCTCCACCACGTAGTCATGGCCGATCACTTCGCGCTTGCCCTTGGAGCGGCCAATGATGCTCACGCCCAGGTCAGCCGCCAGTTTCGAGGCGGCAGCGTGCCAGTGCTCGTCCAGCGGGCGGTGATAACACAGGGTGATCATCGCATCGCCCGCCAGGGTGGTCAGGAACTCCACCTGGAACAGTTTGTGGCTCAGGGGCGCGCTGGCTTGCCAGGCGGCCTTGAGTTGCGGCATCAACTGGTTGATGCGCAGGCTGGCGATGGGAAACTCTTCAATGAGGATCGGTGTGCGCTTGTCGTCCTGGGAGAACATTGCGTAGTGCCGTTCGCCGGCCTCGCGCCAGAGACGGAACTCGGCGCGCAGGCGGAAGTTCTTCAGGGGCGAATCGAACACCGCAGGTTCTGGTGCATCGAACGGCGACAACAGGTCACGCAAGCGGGTGACCTTGTCCTGGAGCTGAGCGGTGTAGGCTTGGGAATCAAAAGTCATGCGTTGAACCAACCCAACTTGATCACGAACAGGATCGATAGAATGACCAGCGCCGGGTTCAGCTCACGGCCACGGCCAGACACCAGTTTGATGGCGGTCCAGGCGATGAAACCGAAAGCGATGCCGTTGGCGATGGAATAGGTGAACGGCATTGCCAGGGCGGTCACCACCACTGGCGCGGCGACGGTGATGTCGTCCCAGTCGATTTCCGCCAGGCCCGAGGTCATCAGTACGGCGACGAACAACAGGGCTGGGGCGGTGGCGAAGGGCGGGACGCTGGCGGCCAGTGGCGAGAAGAACAGCGCCAGCAGGAACAGGATCGCCACGACGACGGCGGTCAGGCCAGTGCGGCCGCCAGCACTGACGCCCGCCGCCGATTCGATGTAGCTGGTGGTGGTGGAGGTGCCCAGCAGCGAACCGGCCATGGCGGCTGTGCTGTCGGCGATCAGCGCACGGCCCATCTTCGGCATGTGGCCGTCCTTGCCCATCAGCCCGGCGCGCTTGGCGACGCCGATCAGGGTGCCGGAGTTGTCGAACAGGTCGACGAACAGGAAGGCGAAGATCACGCTCACCAGGCCGATGTCCAGGGCGCCCTTGATGTCCAGTTGCAGGAAGGTCGGGGCCAGGGACGGCGGCATCGACATCACGCCGCCGAACGCAGTGAAGCCCATCAGGATCGAAGCGATGGTGACCGCCAGGATGCCGATCAGCACTGCGCCGCGTACTTTCAAGGCTTCGAGGGCAACGATCAGGACAAAGCCGAGGGTCGCGAGGATCGGCGCCGGTTTTTTCAAGTCGCCGAGGCCGACCAAGGTCGCCGGGTTTTTCACCACGATGCCGGCGTTATTCAGGGCGATCAGCGCCAGGAACAGGCCGATACCGGCAGCAATGGCCGACCGCAGGGGCAGCGGGATGCTGTTGATGATCCATTCGCGGATGCGAAAGATCGATAGCATGAAGAACAGCACCGCGGAAATGAACACCGCACCCAGCGCCACTTGCCAGGTGTGGCCCATGTGCAGGACCACGGTGTAGGTGAAGAAGGCGTTCAGGCCCATGCCGGGTGCGAGGGCGATCGGGTAGTTGGCGATCAGGCCCATGACCGTGGAGCCGATGGCCGCCGCCAGGCAGGTGGCGACGAACACCGCGCCCTTGTCCATGCCGGTTTCGCCGAGGATGCTCGGGTTGACGAACAGGATGTAGGCCATGGCCAGGAACGTCGTGACACCCGCCAGGATCTCGGTCCGCACGTTGGTGTTATGTGCCTTGAGTTGAAACAGCCTTTCCAGCATGTCTGCTCCCCGTGGCGCGCCCGGCGCCGTAAATGTATCGACCTCAACAGCAAAGCACAGGTCGCCAGCGGCGCCCGGGAAATTTCTGCCGGTCGGAAAAAGCCGCGCATCATACCAGCAGCGTAGCGTTGTGGCTGCGATCGTCGTCGAAGTTTTGCCAACGCGCCAAGTGGGCCATACTGCGCTCGGTTCCGGGAGGTCTCTATGTATTGCATGAATAAAATGCGGCTGGCGGCGGTGGGCTGCATGCTGGGCTGGTGGTTGTTTGGCCAGACCGCCAATGCCGCGTCGGCGCCGCCCTTGAGCGAGGTCAAGGTGCTCAAGGTCGAGTCACCGGCCTGTGGTTTCGAAGATATTGTCCCGGGGCAGGCGCAGACGCGTTGCGATCACCGCGGCCCGAATATCAAGGTCTACGTGCTGGAGGTCGGTTATGGCCGCCAGCCCCATGTCACCCTGGACGGCTTTGAAGTCGACGGCACCCGCTCGCCCGTGTGTGCGTACAGTAATGGCAACCTTAACGACTGCTCCGTACGGACCAAAGTCGTCGGCTATTTGTATGTCTTCGACCTGAAGGGCAAGCAGGAAGGCACCTTCAGCTTCAGCAACATCTCGATCAACGCACCGGGCAACCGGATGTCGACCCAGCTGAACATCAAATAACCGCTGGCCCCCGTAGCAGCTGTCGAGCGAAGCGAGGCTGCGATCTTTTCCCAGACGCTTGAATCTCAAGCGCCTATCAAAAGATCGCAGCCTTCGGCAGCTCCTACACTACAGGCATCACCCAGCGGAGAGCGTCCATGATTCCAGGAACCAAGATCCCCCGAGCCTTGATAGCCGTCGCCGAGGGTGTCGACGACTTGCAGACGGTCACCTTGATCGACGTGTTGCGTCGAGCGCAGATCGAAACCGTGGTGGCGAGCATCGAAGGGCGGCGGATGCTCACCTGCGCCCGCGGCACGCGCCTGACGGCCGATGGAATGCTGGTGGACGTGCTTGTGCAGGACTTCGATCTGGTCGTCCTGCCGGGCGGCATCATCGGCGCCCAACACCTGGCCGCCCATCAGCCGCTGCAACAACTGATCAAGGACCAGGCCGCCGCCGGACGTTTCTTCGCCGCCATCGCCGAAGCCCCGGCCCTGGCGCTACAGACGTTCGGCGTTTTGCGCCAGCGGCGCATGACCTGCCTGCCCGCCGTGAGCCAGCAGTTGTCCGGATGCAGCTTTGTCGATCAACCCGTGGTGGTGGATGGCAACTGCATCACGGCCCAGGGGTCGGCCGCCGCCCTGGCGTTTGCCTTGATGCTGGTGGAACAACTCAGCGGCAAGGGCGTGCGGAGTGTGGTGGCGGCGGAGTTGCTGGCCTGACATTCTTCAGCGGGCACGCGCCTGTGGCGAGGGAGCTGTTCCCGTCAACTTCAATGCAATCTGACCTACCGCTATCGCGAGCCGGCTCGTTCCCACCGGGATTTATGGTGGATGCAGGATCTATGGGCACTCGAGAACCAATGTGGGAGCGAGCCTGCTCGCGATGGCGTCAGCGCATTGAACTTCAGTGCGCGCGGACTCACTGAAGGCGCTGGCTTCCAACGTCAATCATTTGCCTTGAACGCTTCGCCTCACCCTGAAGTCGTACCCCTTATGACGGCGGTTTCCCAAAACGCCGCAAGTACGACCAACCGTGAGGTGTTCCATGAGTGCGACCCTGTCCGAAACGACGCCGGCGTCCTTCGTCCGTCATCCGATCCGCCTGACACTCAATGGCCAGGTGCGTGAGTTGCAAGTGCTGGCCTGGACCACGTTGCTGGACCTGCTGCGTGAACAACTGGACCTGGTGGGCAGCAAGAAAGGCTGCGACCACGGCCAGTGCGGCGCCTGTACGGTGCTGCGCGATGGCAAGCGGATCAATGCCTGCCTGACCCTGGCGGTGATGTGCGACGGCGCCGAATTGATCACCATCGAAGGCCTGGCCGGTGATGACGCATTGCATCCCATGCAGCAGGCCCAACTGTTCATGCAACAAGGCCCTCAAGCCCTGCCCACCTTCTCCCGCCCACCTCGCGACTGGAACAACGAAGACGTGTCCTTCAACCTCGCGCGCCGTTTGGCGCCCAAGGTGCGGTGGCCGACGGAAATAGACCTGGAGTCACGCACCGGGCCCTGAAGATGCGCCTTAACACGAAAAGAAATCACGTAGCGCCGCCCGGTTTTTCTAAGTCCGACAGGCTGCTAGGTCTTCGCTTCATCCACCGGTTCGTGCATCCGGTCACGGTTGGCCAGGGTTGGGAACAGTTTGATCCAGACCCCGGTCACCAGCAGCGTGCCGATGCCGCCCATGACCACCGCTGGCACCGTGCCGAACCAGTGGGCGGTGAGGCCGGATTCGAACTCGCCCAACTGGTTCGAGGCGCCGATGAACAACCCGTTCACCGCGCTGACCCGGCCGCGCATTTCATCCGGTGTTTGCAGTTGTACGAAGGAGGCGCGGATCACCATGCTGATCATGTCCGCCGCGCCCAGCACCACCAGCACCGCCAGGGAAAACCAGAACGAGGTGGAGAGGCCGAACGCAATGGTGGCGACGCCGAACACGCCCACCGCCGTGAACATCACCCGGCCGACCTTGCGCTCCACGGCAAACCGCGCCAGCCACAGCGACATCAGCAAGGCCCCGACCGCCGGCGCCGACCGCAACAGCCCCAGGCCCCAGGGGCCGGTGAGCAGGATGTCCTTGGCAAATACCGGTAGCAGCGCCGTCGCGCCGCCGAGCAGCACCGCGAACAGGTCCAGGGAGATCGCCCCGAGAATGTCCGGGCGACTGCGAATGAAGCGAATCCCGGCCAGCAACGAATCCAGCGTCGCCTTGCCTTTGTTCAGCGGCGTCTGCCGGGCGGGCAGGTTGAGCATCAGGCCGCAGGCGATGAGGTAAAGCAGCACCGTCGGCCCGTAGACCCAGACACTGCCAAAGGCGTAGAGCAAGCCGCCGAGCGCCGGAGCGACGATGGTGGCCGACTGCTGGGCCGATTGCGCGGCGGCCACGGCCCGGGGAAACAGCCCCGCCGGCACGATGCTCGGCAGCAGCGCCTGGGTGGTCGGCATCTCGAAGGAGCGGGCGGCCCCCAACAGGAACGCGAGGATGAAGATCATCTCCCGCGTGACATGGTCGGTAGCGCTGCCAATCACCAGCGCCAGGGCAATCATCGCCTGCAATGACTGACAGATGGCCGCCACCTTGCGGCGGTCATAGCGGTCGGCCACATGCCCAGTGTGGAGCATGAACAGCACACGCGGGGCAAACTCCACCAACCCCACCAGGCCGAGGTCCAGGACGTTGCCGGTCAGCTGATAGAGGTTCCAACCGATAGCCACGGTGAGCATCTGGAAGCCGCTGGCGGTGAATATCCGGGCCAGCCAGAAGGCGATGAAGGGACGATGGTGGCGGAGCAGCAGCGGCGCTTGGCTGGGCATCTATGATGGGTCCGGTGATGAAGGCATCGAGATTATCACCGAGCTGTAACTGGAAGTTGCGGTGGTGGAGAAATAGTTAGCCAAGCATCGATATTCCACGGCGCACCGTTTTTTTTGTGGCGGGGGGATTTATCGGTGGGAGCAAGGCTTGCTCCCGCACAGACTTGCTTCCACACATCCCCTCGCTGCAGCCAGCACTGAGACAACCTGTCACGCGACAAACGACCACGCCGTTCATCGACGAGAATGCGGCTACTCTTTGAGCATTGCTTGACCCAGATCAATACCTTTCGAGGCGTTGGACTGGCGGCCATCCGGCCATAGTCCTGCGTTGTGACGGTTATAAAAAGAACGATTTGAAAAGCATCGCACTCCATATCCCTGGAGGCTGGTGCAAGCCCCGCCCGCAGCCGGTTTTACCTGACAGAGGAAGACTTATGTTCGGTTTGGAGGCGCTCGATCTCGCCCGAATCCAGTTCGCGTTCACCATCTCGTTCCACATCCTGTTCCCGGCCATCACCATTGGCCTGGCGAGTTACCTGGCGGTACTCGAAGGCTTGTGGCTCAAGACCCGCGATGACACCTACCGCGACCTGTACCACTTCTGGTCGAAGATATTTGCCGTCAACTTCGGCATGGGTGTGGTGTCCGGGTTGGTCATGGCCTATCAGTTCGGGACCAACTGGAGCCGTTTCTCGGACTTCGCCGGAGCGGTGACCGGGCCGTTGCTGACTTACGAGGTGCTCACGGCGTTTTTCCTCGAGGCGGGTTTCCTGGGCGTGATGCTGTTCGGCTGGAACCGCGTCGGCCGCGGCCTGCATTTCTTTTCCACGGTCATGGTGGCGATCGGCACCCTGATCTCGACCTTCTGGATCCTGTCCTCCAACAGCTGGATGCAGACCCCCCAGGGTTACGAAATCATCGACGGCCGGGTGATCCCGGTGGATTGGCTGGCGGTGGTGTTCAACCCCTCGTTCCCTTATCGATTGCTGCACATGTCCACCGCAGCGTTTGTTGCCACGGCGTTCTTCGTCGGCTCGTCGGCGGCTTGGCATTTGCTGCGCGGTCGCGATAACCCAGCCATCCGCCGGATGCTGTCGATGGCGATGTGGATGGCGTTGCTGGTGGCGCCGATACAGGCGGTCATCGGCGACTTCCATGGCCTGAACACCCTCAAGC
This sequence comes from Pseudomonas sp. RL_105y_Pfl2_101, assembly GCF_963970585.1. Taxonomy (NCBI): domain Bacteria; kingdom Pseudomonadati; phylum Pseudomonadota; class Gammaproteobacteria; order Pseudomonadales; family Pseudomonadaceae; genus Pseudomonas; species Pseudomonas sp. RL_105y_Pfl2_101. The sequence goes on along the minus strand of NZ_CAXAPG010000008.1, from coordinate 10,572 downwards.
ATCAACCGGCGAAAATCGCCGCCATCGAGGGCCACTGGGAAAACGTCGGCAATGAACCGACCCCGCTGATTCTGTTCGGCTGGCCCGACATGCAGGCCGAGAAGACCCGGTTCGCCGTGGAAGTCCCGTATCTGGGCAGCCTGATCCTGACCCATAGCCTGGACAAGCAGGTGCCGGCCCTCAAGGAGTTCGCGCCTGAGGACCGACCGAATTCGACCATCGTGTTCTGGTCGTTCCGGGTCATGGTCGGCCTTGGGTTGCTGATGATTTTCACCGGCCTATGCAGCCTGTGGCTGCGCCGCAACGATCGGATCTATCAGTCCCGGCCGTTCCTCTACATGGTGTTGTGGATGGGGCCGTCCGGCCTGGTCGCGATCCTGGCCGGCTGGTTTACCACGGAGATCGGCCGCCAGCCGTGGGTGGTCTATGGCTTGATGCGTACGGCCGATGCTTCGTCCGGCCACAGCTTTGTCCAGATGAGCATTACCCTGGTGTTGTTCGTCGTGGTGTATTTCGCGCTGTTTGGCGCCGGGCTGAGCTACATGATGCGTCTGGTGCGCAAAGGGCCGCAGGCCCACGAAGCCGAGCCGAGCGATGGTGGCCCGGGCCAGAAACGTACGCCGGCCCGGCCATTGTCGGCCGCCGATGGCGTCGACGACATGGACCATAACGAACGCTCGAACAAGGGGAATTGAATCATGGGTATTGATCTTCCGCTGATCTGGGCCGTGGTCATCATCTTCGGCATCATGATGTACGTGGTCATGGACGGCTTTGACTTGGGGATCGGCATTCTCTTCCCCTTCGTCAAGGGCGAACGCGACCGCGACGTGATGATGAACACCGTGGCACCGGTCTGGGACGGTAACGAAACCTGGCTGGTGCTGGGCGGTGCCGGGCTGTTCGGGGCGTTTCCACTGGCTTATTCGGTGGTGCTTTCGGCGCTGTACCTGCCGCTGATCCTGATGCTCATCGGCTTGATCTTCCGCGGCGTGGCTTTCGAATTCCGCTTCAAGGCCAAGGCTGAGAAGCGCCACCTCTGGGACAAGGCATTCATTGGCGGTTCGCTGACGGCCACCTTCTTCCAGGGGGTGGCGCTGGGGGCGTTCATCGACGGCTTCGAGGTGGTCAATCGCCAGTTCGCCGGCGGCTCCCTGGACTGGTTCACGCCATTCACGATGTTCTGTGGCCTGGCGTTGATCGCGGCCTACGCGTTGCTCGGCTGCACCTGGCTGATCATGAAGACCGAGGGCAAGTTGCAAGAGCAGATGCATGACCTGGCCCGGCCGCTGGCGTTCGTGGTGCTGGCGGTGATTGGTATCGTCAGTATCTGGACACCGCTGGCCCATGCGGACATCGCGGCACGCTGGTTCACCCTGCCGAACCTGTTCTGGTTCCTGCCGGTGCCGATCCTGGTGCTGGTGACCATGTACGGATTGTTCCGCGCAGTGGCGCGCAACGCCAACTACACGCCCTTCATCCTGACCTTGGTGCTGATCTTCCTCGGCTACAGTGGCTTGGGCATCAGCCTGTGGCCGAACATCGTGCCGCCGTCCATCTCGATCTGGGACGCCTCGTCACCGCCCCAGAGCCAGGGCTTCATGTTGGTCGGCACGCTGTTCATCATTCCGTTGATCCTGGTGTACACCTTCTGGAGCTACTACGTGTTCCGCGGCAAGGTGACCCATGACGACGGTTACCATTGAGGACGTTGAGCATGGCCAAACCTGATTTGAAAGACATCGAGGCCGCCGAACGCAAGCCACTCTGGCAGCGGCTCGGCTGGCTGGCGCTGATCTGGGCCAGCAGTGTGCTGGCGCTGTTCATCGTTGCCAGCTTGATGCGGATGTTCATGAATGCCGCGGGCTTGACCACTCACTGATTCCCCTGGGGGAGCCGAGGTGCTTGTCCCACAGACGATTTATTTGCGGGCTTTGAGGATCACGAATTTCGGCGTGGCGGCCACTTGCTCGACACCGCGGAACAACCGCGCCAGTTTGCTGTGGTAACCCAGGTGCCGGTTGCCGACGATGTACAGCGCGCCGCCGACCACCAGCGCTTCGCGAGCCTGCTGGAACATCCGCCAGGCGAGGAAATCGCCCACCACTTGCTGCTGGTGGAAGGGCGGATTGCACAGCACCACGTCCAGTGACTGCGCCTCTTGCCCGGCCAGGCCATCACCGGCCCGAAGGGTCACTTCGCGTTCGCCCAGGGCCGCACGCCAATTCTCGGCGGCCGATTGCACGGCCATATACGACTCGTCCACCAGGGTGTAATGGGCCTCGGGGTTTTGCAGGGCACTGGCGATGGCCAGCACGCCGTTGCCGCACCCCAGGTCCGCGACCCGGGCCGTCCCGAGGTTTTTCGGCAGATGTGGCAGGAACGCGCGGGTGCCAATGTCCAGGCCTTCGCGGCAGAATACATTGGCGTGGTTGAGCAGCTCGATCTTTGGCTCGTCCAGCCAGTAACGCGTGGGGTAGGGCGATACGATTGGCGCACTGCCTTGTGAAGAACCAGGTTGTGGCGTAGCAATCAACAGCCGCGCTTTTTTCACCGCCAGGGAGGCCTGCACCGGGCCGATATACCGCTCCAACAAATCGCCAGCGGCCCGGGGCAGGTGCTTGATCATGGCCCCGGCGATCACTTGGGCGCCTGGCGCGAGTTGGCCTTGCAGGCGAATCAGCTGTTCCTCCAGCAAGGCCAGGGTTTTCGGTACTTTGACCAACACGCGATCAAACGGGCCGGTCAGCGGCTCGCTGGCAGGTAGCGTCGGCACCGCATCGAAGGGGCGGCCGTTGCGCACCAGGTTTTTCTCCAGCGCCTGTAATGCCAGGAAGGAGTCACCGCTGCTGGTCACCAGGACGTTGCCCGCCAGGCTGGCCGCCAGGGCGCCGAAGCCGTCATTGAGCACCAGGACCCGAGTCTGTGCCCTCGGCTGTTGTTCGGCCAGGTACGCGAGCAGGTATTCATCGGCCGCATCGAAGGCTTGCAGCGGTTCGTTCTGCTGTTCGGGTTGGCGGATCAGGTCGAGTTGGGCGAAGGGGCTGTCGAGCAGGGGCATGGCTGGGGACTCTGGAGATCAACGAATGTCCCGCTGCCTGGAGATAGGTGTCTGGGCGGGACCGCCTGAATGAACTGCGTCGCGTGCAGGCAGCGACATCATTCAAGAGGCGCCGTAAATGGTACGTTCTTTTGTTGCACATTACTCGCGGGTTTTTCAGCCCGGGGTTGTCCCTCCATTGTTCAGATCACATGGATCTGGGCGGCTTTTGCCACCGCTGAAATTTTATTGCTGACGTTCAGCTTTCGCATGCAACTGCACACATGGAAATTCACGGTCCGTTCGGAAAGACAGAGAATTCTGCCCACTTCCGACGCCGTCTTGCCTTCGGCAGACCACCTCAATACCTCGATCTCTCTGGGTGACAGGTGGCATTTGGGTTTGTCTGCGAGGACGTCAGACAATTTTTTACTGGCGAGTACATGCAGCCTTTGACTGGCGAAGATGGCGTAGCCAAGATTTGCATAGTGCTCCTCGATATCAATGGGGCAATGAGTTCGTGCCAGGCTGAACAGGCTGGACTGTGCCCCTTGTTCATCATGTACGGCTTGGGTCCAACCATACTTGAGTCCTTGTCGATTAAGTTCTCTCCACAACTTCGGAGCCTGAGCGAAAACAGTCTCATTCCATAAGATGGGGAGCGGTGATTGATTGCAATGTGCTACTAGTGGGTCGTTCGACGCATAACCGTTTTGTTCATAAAGCCGGTCCCATCCATAAGGGTAGTTATTCAGGTTCACCTTACCGGTGTGCTTGTCGGGGCTTCCTAGATAGGCTGTAAATGCGCAATATTCAAACCCTTGATTGTTAAAGAAATTCAGGGCCAGACGATAGGCCGTTTGCAGGTCTTTTTCGCAGGATAGTTTCTTCAATAACAAGTCCTTCCACTTGTCCATCGTTCTCTCCTGGGGTGATTCGTCCATGCGGATCCAATCCATGATGCGAGATTTTAGTGTAGGACTATTCTTGATTTGTAGTGGCTTTTTTTAGTCTGTTTGTATCTTGAAATGTTTAAGAGATTAAACGTTTAAGCTGAATATGTTTACAGTTTCTTTTGTTTTGTATAAGTTGGGTGAAAGATTTTGTTGGTTGGACGCAGCTAGTTGCTACAGTGCCATTGCTCGTCATCGGTGGTGAAGACGCTCGCTTTGCGGGACACTGCAAGTCTTGTCCCATTGGAGTGACTCATGACCGATAGCGCAGAGAAGTTCACCCGCCAAACCCTGCTAGATGTCCAGCCGTTGACGGCTCATTTGTTTACTTTGCGTACGACCCGGGATCGCGGCTTTCGCTTTCGGGCCGGTCAGTTTGCCCGGCTGGGGGTCGTCAAGGCGGACGGGACCACTGTCTGGCGGGCGTATTCCATGGTGTCTTCGCCGTTCGACGAGTTCCTCGAGTTCTTTTCCATCGTTGTTCCCGATGGCGAGTTCACCAGTGAGCTCAGCCGCCTACAGCCGGGTGACGAACTGTTGGTGGATCGCCAGGCTTTCGGCTATCTGACGCTGGATCGCTTTGTCGACGGTCGGGATTTGTGGCTGTTGTCTACAGGGACGGGGGTGGCGCCGTTTCTTTCTATCCTCCAGGATTTTGAGGCCTGGGAAAAATTCGAGCGGATCATCCTGGTGTACAGCGTGCGTGAGGCGCGGGAGCTGGCGTATCAGGCGCTGATCAAGGAACTACCCCTGCGCGACTACCTGGCCGAGTACGCTCATAAGTTTCGTTTCATTGCGACCGTCACCCGTGAGCAGCATCCGGGGGCACTCAGTGGGCGGATCACCGCGCTGATCGAAAATGGCGAGCTGGAGCGGGCGGTCGGCGTAGCGCTGACGCCGGAGCATTCGCGAGTGATGCTGTGCGGCAATCCGCAAATGATCGATGACACGCGCAAGCTGCTCAAAGCCAGGGAGCTGCAACTGAGCCTGACCCGTCGGCCGGGCCAGGTGGCGGTGGAAAACTACTGGTAGGAAAGGAAGGGCTACCCCATGCATGTAGGCGCTGTGTAGGAACTGTGTAGGAGCTGTCGAGTGCAACGAGGCTGCGATCTTTCCCCTCGCGCTTGAATCTCAAGCGAAAGACCAAGCGAAAGATCAAGATCAAAAGATCGCAGCCTGCGGCAGCTCCTACCCCCCGGCAGGAGCAAGCTCCCTCGCCACAGGTTTCATCGATGGAGAGAGGTTCAGGGGCGCTCGTTCTGGGCCTTGAGCAGGTCGCGAATCTCACTCAGCAGCAACTCTTCCTTGGTCGGAACAGGAGGCGCGCTGGGGGCTACGGCTTCTTCGCGCTTGAGGCGGTTGATCGCCTTGACGCCCATGAAAATGGCGAACGCCACGATGATGAAGTCGATGCTGCTCTGGATGAACTTACCGTAGGCCAGTACCACGGCAGGCGCATCACCCTGGGCGGCCTTGAGGATGATGGCCAGGTCACTGAAGTCCACCCCACCAATCAGCAGGCCAATGGGAGGCATGACTACGTCGCCAACGAATGACGAAACGATTTTGCCGAAAGCGGCACCAATGATGATCCCGACGGCCATGTCGACGACATTGCCTTTGACCGCGAAGGCCTTGAATTCGCTTAGCACGCCCATGAGCTATTCCTTGTAACAAATGAAAGATGAGTGGCAGTGTAAATCAGCCCAACGAGTCCTGCTCGAAACGCCTGCTTACAAAGCTTCAGCTATCGACCTGGTCCCGGGTGAAAAGTTTTCAAAGTGCCATCAATCGCGCGTGATACGCGGTTTCAGCCTGGCACCCCACAACGTTTTTTCTATCGATGCGGTACGGCATTTCTATTTAGATTTTCCTTTTTCGAGCACTAGCCTCTGGATGGCGCACATGGATGCGCTCTATAACATCAGAGGAACACCCTATGAACACTTCCCTTGGCCACGGGGCTTATTCCCATCGCCGCGCTTTTTTTGTGCTGAGCGCGAGCCTTTTGTCCTTGTCTGTCAGCGCGGCCACCCTGACCCGGGACAACGGTGCGGCTGTCGGCGACAACCAGAACTCGCAAACGGCAGGCCCCAACGGCCCGACCTTATTGCAAGATGTGCAGTTGATCCAGAAGCTCCAGCGCTTTGACCGTGAACGCATCCCCGAGCGCGTGGTGCATGCCCGTGGGGCCGGCGCCCATGGCACCTTCACGGTTTCCGATGGTCTCAGCGACTTGACCAAGGCCAAGGTCTTTGCCGCAGGCCAGGTTACGCCGGTGTTCGTGCGTTTTTCCGCCGTGGTGCACGGTAATCATTCGCCGGAAACCCTGCGTGACCCCCGTGGTTTCGCCACGAAGTTCTACACCGCCGACGGTAATTGGGATTTGGTGGGTAACAACTTCCCGACCTTCTTTATCCGTGATGCCATCAAGTTTCCGGACATGGTCCACGCTTTCAAACCCGACCCGCGGACTAACCTGGACGATGATTCACGCCGTTTTGATTTTTTCTCCCATGTTCCAGAGTCGACCCGCACCCTGACCGAGTTGTATTCCAACTCCGGGACGCCGGCCAGTTACCGTGAAATGGACGGTAACGGTGTACATGCTTACAAACTGGTTAACACCAAGGGTGAAGTTCACTACGTCAAGTTTCATTGGAAAAGTTTACAGGGCTTGAAAAATCTCGATCCGAAAGAAGTTATGAAAGTTCAGGGTCGAGATTACAGCCATATGACCAATGATCTGGTAGCTCATATTAATAAGGGCGACTTCCCGAAGTGGGACTTGTACGTCCAGGTCCTCAATCCACAGGACCTTGCCAAGTTTGATTTCGACCCACTGGACGCGACTAAGATCTGGCCGGGTGTGCCTGAGCGAAAAGTCGGGCAAATGGTCTTGAACCGCAATCCGGCGAATGTCTTCCAGGAAACCGAGCAGGTGGCCATGGCGCCGGCCAATCTTGTACCGGGTATCGAACCTTCCGAGGATCGTTTGCTCCAGGGGCGAGTATTTTCCTACGCCGACACGCAGATGTACCGGCTAGGTGCCAATGCCCTGCAACTGCCGATCAATGCCCCCAAGGCGGCGGTGAACAACGGTAACCAGGACGGCGCGATGAACCCTGGCAGCACCAGCACCGGGGTGAATTATCAGCCGAGCCGCCTGATGCCACGCGAAGAACCGCAACAGGCACGCTACAGCCAGGCCGCGCTGACCGGCAGTACTCAGCAGGCGAAGATCCAGCGTGAGCAGAACTTCAAGCAGGCCGGTGATTTGTATCGTTCGTTCAGCAAGCAAGAGCGTGATGACCTGATAGACAGCTTCGGCGGCTCTTTGGCGACCACCGATGACGAGAGCAAGCACATCATCCTGTCGTTCCTCTACAAGGCTGACCCTGAGTACGGCACTGGCGTGGCCCGTGTCGCCAAAGGTGACCTGGCCCGGGTCAAGGCCCTGGCGGAAAAACTGACTGACTGATCCATAGCCAGGCAGGTACATGACCTGTGGGAGCAAAGCGTGCCCGCGAAGCTGGCGCTGGGGCCTGAAACCAGACCGAGTCGTCTGCATCGCGGGCAAGCCTTGCTCCCGCAACCATGCCTCCACAATCATCTGCCAGAGGAGACGTCATGATGGGTAGATTCATTTTATCGATGCTTGCGACCTGGTCACTGAGCGTAGTGGCCGATCAGCCAATACCCACCGAACCGGCGGCCGTACAAGAACAGTTGCAAAACTATTACTTCGATGCCGCTCGCCGCGGCGATGTACCGATGATCGAGACCTTTATCGAGGCCGGTTATTCGCTCGATACTCGGGATGAGAAAGGCTACACCGCGTTGATTCTGGCGGCCTATCACGGCCACAGCCCGGCGGTGGAGCGGCTGCTCGCTGCCGGTGCCGATGCCTGTGCCCAGGACAAACGTGGTAACACAGCGCTGATGGGCGCGATTTTCAAGGGCGAAGTGCAGATTGCGCGTCGTTTGTTGTCCACCGATTGCAGCCCGGACCAACGCAACGGTGCCGGGCAGACTGCGGCGATGTACGCCGGTCTGTTCAAGCGTGCCGAGTTGCTCGATGCCTTGGAGGCCAAGGGCGCCGATCTTCAGGCCCAGGACCCGTTGGGCAACACGGCAGTGGATCTGGCCAGGGGTGAAATTAGAATGCCGGTCCCTCGCTAGTGGCCTGTGTGGCCAGTTCTGTCAGCCCAACTTCGGCGCCACAAGCCCATACCCTGCGTTGCTGTTACTCGCCATAGCGAGCTATAAACTTCTGGCATCCGAATTTGAGCTAACGAACTGGCCGTACAGGCCACCGACTGGGCTATCATCGCGGTTTTTCTCCGGAGTTCAGATGGCCAAGGCAAAGCGCATGTACGGCTGCACCGAGTGCGGCTCGACCTTTCCCAAATGGGCCGGCCAGTGCGGCGAATGCGGGGCCTGGAACACCCTGACTGAAACCATGGTGGAAAGCGGCGGTGCGGCGGCACCCACCGGTCGCACGGGCTGGGCCGGTCAGCAGGCGCAGATCAAGACCCTGGCCGAAGTCAGCGTCGAAGAAATCCCGCGGTTCTCCACCGCATCCGGTGAACTGGACCGCGTGCTGGGCGGCGGTCTGGTGGACGGTTCGGTGGTGCTGATCGGCGGCGATCCGGGCATCGGCAAATCCACCATCTTGTTGCAAACCTTGTGTAACCTCGCCACCCGCATGCCGGCGCTGTACGTCACTGGCGAAGAATCCCAGCAGCAGGTCGCCATGCGCGCCCGGCGCCTGGGCTTGCCCCAGGACCAGTTGCGGGTCATGACCGAGACCTGCATCGAGACCATCATTGCCACGGCGCGCCTGGAAAAACCCAAGGTGATGGTGATCGACTCGATTCAGACCATCTTCACCGAACAGCTGCAATCGGCCCCGGGCGGCGTGTCCCAGGTGCGCGAAAGTGCGGCGTTGTTGGTGCGCTACGCCAAGCAGAGCGGCACGGCGATTTTCCTGGTGGGCCACGTGACCAAGGAGGGCGCACTGGCAGGGCCTCGGGTGCTGGAGCACATGGTCGATACCGTGTTGTATTTCGAAGGCGAATCCGACGGACGCCTGCGTTTGTTGCGGGCGGTGAAGAACCGCTTTGGCGCTGTCAACGAACTGGGTGTGTTCGGTATGACCGACAGAGGCCTGAAAGAAGTCTCAAACCCTTCGGCGATCTTTCTGACGCGTGCCCAGGAAGAAGTCCCTGGCAGTGTGGTCATGGCTACGTGGGAAGGCACCCGGCCGATGTTGGTCGAAGTGCAAGCGCTGGTGGACGACAGCCACCTGGCGAACCCGCGCCGGGTCACCCTGGGCCTGGATCAGAATCGGCTGGCCATGTTGCTGGCGGTGTTGCATCGACACGGCGGAATCCCGACTCACGACCAGGACGTTTTCCTCAACGTCGTGGGCGGGGTCAAGGTGCTGGAAACCGCCTCCGACCTGGCGTTGATGGCGGCGGTTATGTCCAGTCTGCGCAACCGGCCGCTGCCCCACGACCTGTTGGTGTTCGGCGAAGTAGGGTTGTCGGGCGAGGTGCGGCCGGTGCCCAGTGGCCAGGAGCGGCTCAAGGAAGCGGCCAAGCACGGCTTCAAACGCGCCATCGTGCCCAAGGGTAACGCGCCGAAGGAAGCTCCGGCGGGGTTGCAGATCATTGCCGTGACGCGTCTGGAACAGGCGTTGGATGCGTTGTTTGAATAGCACTGGCAATTGTGGAAGGAATGTACGTGGGGGCAAAGCTTGCTCGCGATGCAGGCGACGCGATTTTGAAGGACCGCATCGCAGCCATCGCCGGCAAGCCTTGCTCCCACATGGATCCCCGCGCCAAGGGAGCGGGGTCGCTCAAATCTGGATCAACGCCGCCAACTCCCGTTCCAGTTCATCATGGTCGGCCAGGTTCAGCTCCACCAGCCGGCGCAGATGTGCGATGGAATCCAGGTCGATATGCTCGCAGACGAAACCCAGGTGACCGTGATCGTCGTGGGTCAGGCGCACTTCCATCCTCACTTCCACCTCATTGCTCAGGTGAATGTCGGCGATGAAGGGCTTTTCGGGATTGCCCAGCCAAGGCTCGGGTTTTTTGATCAGCAGTCCCTTGAGGGACAGGTCCAGCAGTTCAACCGGCCATTTGAATGGAGCCTGGATCAGCTCGGTCCTGGCATGGAATTCGATTCGTACGAAGCGGCGGCGATCGCTCATTACGCATTCCCTCTGAAGATTCATTGACTATAGACCCAACTGACGGGGCATCGTCACCGTTCGGCCGCTGACAAACGACTGTCGAGTATGGCCTTTGCCCGGGTTGGCGCTAAACTCCAGCGGCTATCTTTCTTGTCACCCTGACTGGAATATGAAAGTGAAAAACAATAATAGCCTGCTGCGCCATCTGCCCTGGCTCCTGCTGGCCGTCCTAGGCGCGTGCGCCCTGGGCGTCGTGGCCTTGCGCCGCGGCGAACCCATCAACGCCCTCTGGATCGTCGTCGCGGCCGTGGCCATCTACCTGGTCGCCTACCGCTACTACAGCCTCTTCATCGCCAATAACGTGATGCAACTCGATG